>NZ_VHLB01000006.1:0-164576 GCF_006547365.1 Myxococcus sp. AB056
ATCTACACGCGTAAGATCGTCGGCAGCGTCAGACGTGTATAAGAGACAGGTACCTGCGTCACCCCGAGGCGCGCGTGCGCCTGACGGCGCTGGAAGCCGTGTCCGCGCGGCCTGTGCCCGAGGCGGCGGCGCCGGTGCGTGAGCTCATCGAAGGCGAGGATGACGTGGTTGCGGGCGCGGCGGCGGCGACCGCGGGTGTGCTCAAGGATGCGGCCGCGCTACCCGCCGTGGAGGCGCTGGCGGCACGTGTGCCGCAGACGCCGGGAGACCTGGCCGAGCCGGTGGCGGGCGCGCTGGTGGCGCTGCAGGGCCCGGCCGCCGAGCCCCGACTGCGTGAATGGCTGATGCACCCGCACGCCAACGTGCGGCGCGTGGCGGCGCAGGCCCTCACGCAGTTGACGGGGCAGCGGGTGCGCTCGGCGCGCGTGGAGCTGCCCGCGAACACCTTCCGGCCTGTGGCCGCCCCGGCGCGCGCGGGGCTCGTGCTGCGCACCGACAAGGGGGACATCACTGTGCGGTTGGACGTGGACGAGGCGCCCCTCACGTCGGGCAACCTCCACGCGCTGGCGCGCAAGGGCTATTTCAACGGCGTCACCTTCCACCGCGTGGTGCCGGACTTCGTCGCGCAGGGTGGAGACCCGCGCGGAGACGGTGAGGGCGGGCCGGGGTACTCCCTCCGCTGCGAGATGACGCGTCGGCCCTACGGCCGAGGCACCCTGGGCATGGCCCTGGCCGGGAAGGACACCGGCGGCAGCCAGTTCTTCTTCACCCACGCCCCGCAGCCGCACCTGGATGGCCGCTACACGGCCTTTGGCGAGGTGGTGTCCGGCATGGACGTGGTCGACGCCCTCCTGGAAGGGGACGTCATCCGCGAAGTGCGCGCGGTGGAGCTGGCGCCCTGAAGTGTTGACTCAGGCGCCGCTGGCACGGGCCAGCGGCGCGGGAGGACCGAGCGGGTCGCTGTTCCAGCGCTCGTTCTCCGCTGCTTCCAAGGCCTCGACTTCCTGGCGGATGCGCTGCCACTCCGTCTCCGGAATGCCGAGGAAGGCCTCCGCCAGCGCCGGGTCGAACTGGGTGCCCGCGCAGCGGCGGATTTCATCCCGCGCCACGCTCATGGGCCGGCCCTTGCGGTAGGGCCGGTCGGACGTAATCGCGTCCACCGTGTCCGCGAGGCAGAAGATGCGCGCGCCCAGGACGATGTCCTCGCCCGCCAGGTTCTGCGGGTAGCCCTTGCCGTCCCAGCGCTCCTGGTGCTGGAGCACGATGAGCGCCGCTTCGTGCAGGTAGGGCATCTTCGCCAGCATCCGGTAGCCGAACTCCGGGTGCTTGCGCATCTCCACCCATTCCTCCGGCGTGAGCGGACCGGGCTTGAGCAGGATGGAGTCGCGCACGCCAATCTTCCCGATGTCGTGCAGCAGCGCGCCTTGCTCCACCACGTCCAGCGCGCCGCCCGTCATCCCCACCTCCTGGGCCAGCCGGCGGGAGTAGAGCGACACGCGGCGCGAGTGCCACTGCGTCTCCGTATCGCGGTAGTCCAGGGCGCTGATGAGTCCGTCGAGCAGCCCCGCGGTGCGCTCCACCACCCGCCGCTCCAGGTCGCGGTTGATGGCCACCAGCTCCGCGTTCTTCTCCGCGACCTCGCGCGACAGCCGCTCGTTGGCGTCCACCAGGCGGTAGTGCGCGAAGGCCTGCCGGACGCTGCTCGTCAAATCGCTGAGTGACCAGGGCTTGCCCAGCAGCCGGAAGACCTCGCCGCGGTTGACCGCTTCGGAGGCGGTGCGGAAGTCCGCCGCCGCCGTCAGCATCAGCCGCACCGCCTTGGGGTTCTTCTCCCGAAGGGCGCCGAGCAGTTCGATGCCGTTGAGGTACGGCATCATGAAGTCCGTCAGCACGACCTGGAAGCCGACCTCCCGGGCGGCCACCGCCGGGTCGCTGTGGGTGACGACGTCGTACCCCTCTGCCTGGAGGATGCGTGACAGGGCGGCCAGGATGAGGACGTCGTCGTCCACGACGAGGATGCGATCCATGCCCGAGGTGCCTCCAGGACAGCGTGCTTGTACAGCTTTATACACGCCGCTACGCGCCCCCAAAAGACCCCCCAGGCCGGTGATGGGCTTCTAAGCCATGGAAATCCTTGGAGGTTCTGCCATTCAGGAAGAGAGGCAGAACCACGTCACGCTTGCCTGGTCGCCAAGGTGTGATTTATGGTGCGCTGCAACGCTGGACTGTATCGCTAACCCCTTGGAATCGTGGAGCAATCTCCGATGGCAAAAGCCCCGGAAGGGCCCGTGCCGGTGGTGGTGATGGGGCTGGGGTTCATCGGTCAGGAAATTGCCCGGGCTGCGATGTCTTCACCTGAGGTGGAGCTCATCGGGGCCGTGGACGTGCAATCCGGCCTGGTGGGCCGCCCCTTGGGTGATGTCCTGGGAGGTCCCGCCCCTCGTGTGAAGGTCTCCGCCTCGCTGGCGCAGGCCGTGGGCAAGCGCAAGGGCGTGGTGGTGCTGCATGCCACCGGCTCGCGGCTGCCCAAGGTGTTCGACCAGGTGATGGAGGCGGTGAAGCTGGGACTGCCCGTGGCCAGCACCTGTGAGGAGCTGGCCTTCCCGTACCTGAAGTACCCGGAGCTGGCGGACGAACTGGACCAGGCGGCGCAGAAGGCGGGCGTCGCCGTGGTGGGGACCGGCGTCAATCCGGGCTTCGTGCTGGACCGGCTGGTGGCGGTTGCCGGACAGGTGTGCGGTCCGGTCCGTCGTGCCACCGTCACCCGCGTGGTGGATGCGCGGACGCGCCGCCCGGCCTTGCAGCGGATTGTGGGCGCGGGGCTGACGGAGGAGGAGTTCTTCGAGCTGGTGGACAGTGAGCAACTGGGCCACGTTGGCCTTGTTGAGTCCGCGGCGCTCGCGGCCCTCGGCCTGGGGCTGGATTGCGACGACTTCGAAGAAGAAGTAGCCCCCGTGTTCGCCGAGGAGGACATCTCCGGCGGCGCGTTTCCCGTCAGGAAGGGAAGGGTGGCTGGCATGTTCCAGTCCGTGGTGGGGTTGGAGGACGGACAGGAGCGGGTGCGGCTGGAGTTGACCCTCGCGGTGGGGGCGGATGACCCCAAGGACCGTATCGAAATCGACGCTGACCCGAAGCTGGTGTTGGAAATCCCGGGGGGAGTGGCGGGCGACCGGGCCACCGCGAATGCGCTGGTGAATGCCGCGCCACGCTTGACGGCCGCCGAAGCTGGGCTCCTCACGGTGCTCGAGCTTCCGGCCGGACGCTAGAGTCAGGAGAGGAAATGCTGGACAAGAACGCGATCGGTCGCGCCTCGCCGCCGACGCTGAACGAGGTCGAAAAGGGCGCCATCCGTCGTTTCGCGGAGGCCATCGGGGACTACAACCCCATCTACTACGATGAGGAGTACGCCCGGGCGTCGGGCTACCCCACCATCATCGCGCCCCCCACGTTCCCCGCGTCTTTCCACTCGGCGGCGGACCTGCGGGAGCTGCTGGGCGTGGGCATCAAGAGCCTGCTCCACGCGGAGCAGGGCTTCGACTACGAGCGGCCCATCTTCGCCGGGGACCGCATCTACGTCTCCACGCGCGTCTCCGACGTCTTCGAGCGGCCGGGCATGTCCGGGAAGATGGACATCGCGGTCATCGAGGACGAAGGCCGTGACGAGGAAGGCAACCTCGTGTTCCGCGCCCGCCGGACGCTGGTGGTCCGCGCCGCCAAGGAGACCCCGTGATGCCCGCGCGCAAGTTGTACTTCGAAGCCATCCGCGTCGGGGACGAGCTGCCCGCGTTGGCCAAGGCGCCCGTCGACCGCGTCCAGCTGGCGCGCTACGCCGGGGCGTCCGGAGACTTCAACCCGGTCCACGTGGACGAGCTCTACGCCAAGAGCGTGGGCATGCCGAGCGTCTACGCGCCCGGCATGCTCGTCATGGGCATGCTCGGCCAGCTCATCAGTGACTGGGCCCGGGGCGGGCAGATGCGGCGCTACAACGTGCGCTTCATCAAGATGGTGTGGCCGGGTGACACCGTCGTCTGCAAGGGCCGCGTGAGCGACCGGCACGGCTCCGGGGGCCGCTACTTCGTCGAAATCGACCTCTGGGCGGAGAACCAGAAGGGCGAACTGCTGATGAAGGGCTCCTCGCAGATCCAGCTCTTCTATTCGCTGGAGGACGAGAACCGGCAGCGCTCCGGCCAGTCCCCCATCGTGGTGGAGGTGCCTCGGGAGAGCCTGAGCAGCGCCAACGCCGCCGCGCCTGCCTCCGCCACCAGCGCCTCCGCTTCCAGCGAGGAGGGCGACGAGGCGGACGAGCGCCGCGAGGGCGTCACCTCCAAGAAGACGGTTCCCAGGGAAAAGCCGGCGGCCAAGACAGCCACGCTTCCCTCCGCCAAGAAGGCGAAGAAGTAGGCAGGCGCACCGCGCCTCGAGGGGCGGTTCTGACCGCCCCTCAACGCGAGGTGTCATTCGGGGTTGACTCAAAAATCAGTCGCCGCCACACTTCCTGCGTCTCAACGCGCCGCTGACCTCATCCTTTTTCACTGAGGGCGGGCAGCGAGCCGTCACGCAGGAGTGGCCATGTCCGCCGGGATCAACACCTACAAGACCGACCTTCGAGAGATCTTCTTCACGCTGTTCGAGCAGTTCGGCTTCGGCCAGGTGGCCGGCCAGGCGCCGTTCGATGCCTGGGGTCCGGACGAAGCGAAGGCGGTGCTGTCGGAGACGTATCGCTTCGCGCGCGAGGTGCTCGGGCCCCTCAACTCGGTGGGTGACCGGGAGGGCTGCCGGGTGGAGAACGGCGCCGTCTTCACGCCGACGGGCTTCAAGGACGCGTGGAAGAAGCTCTACGAGCAGGGCTTCAAGACGGTGGGCGTGAGCCCGGAGCACGGCGGCCAGGGCTCGCCGATGATGCTCCAGGTGACGGTGGAGGAGCTGCTGTCGGGCGCCAACTCGGCGTTCAACATGTACCCCGGTCTGGCCTTCGGCGCGGCGGAAGTTGTCGCGGAGTGTGGCACGCCCGCGCAGCAGAAACAGTTCGTGGAGCGCATGCTCAACGGCACGTGGGGCGGCACCATGTGCCTCACCGAGCCGCACGCCGGCTCGGACGTGGGCGCGGCCAAGTCGACGGCCCGCCGCAACGGCGACGGCACCTACAACATCCGCGGGACGAAGATCTTCATCTCCGGCGGCGACCACGACATGGCGGAGAACATCATCCACCTCGTGCTCGCGCGCATCGACGGCGCGTCGCCGGGCACCAAGGGCCTGTCGCTGTTCATCGTCCCCAAGCTGCGCATCAACGCGGACGGTAGCTCGGGCCAGCCCAACGACGTGGGCGTGGGCTCCATCGAGCACAAGATGGGCATCAACGGCTCGGCCACCTGTGTCATCAACTTTGGTGAGAACGACAACTGTGTCGGCGAGCTCGTGGGCACCGTCGAGCACGTCGGCATGAGCCAGATGTTCAAGATGATGAACGGCGCGCGCATCGCCGTGGGCATCCAGGGCATCGGTCTGGCGTCCGCCGCGTACTACAACGCGCTGGACTACGCGAAGGACCGCAAGCAGGGCTCCCACTTCACCAAGTGGAAGGACCCCACCGCGCCCCGCGCCGCCATCATCGAGCACCCGGACGTCCGCCGCATGCTGCTGGACATCAAGGCGCACGTGGAGGGCATCCGCTCGCTGATCATCAAGCTGGCCATGCACCTGGACAAGGCGCGCCAGCTGGCCGGCAAGGACGACGACGCGGCCACCTACCACAAGGGCCAGGTGGAGCTGCTCACCCCGCTGGTGAAGGCCTACAGCTCCGAGCAGGCGTTCCGCCTGTGCGCGCAGGCCATCCAGATCTACGGCGGCGCCGGCTACATCCAGGACTACCCGGTGGAGCAGTACACCCGCGACTCGAAGATCTTCTCCATCTACGAGGGCACCACCCACATCCAGGCCATGGACCTGGTGGGCCGGAAGATGGGCCAGGCGGGCGGCATGCACTTCCAGCAGTTCATGGGCGACGTGGGCTCCTTCATCGAGGCCCACCGCGAGCACGCCGTCTACGGCGAGGCCGTGAAGTCCCTGGCCGCGGCGCAGGAGGCCCTGATGGCCAGCGCCATGGTGGTGTTCGGCTGGTCGCAGGACGGCAGCAAGTTCCCGCTGATTCCGCTGTCCGCCAACCGCTTCCTCAACATGATGTCCGAGGTCGCCGTGGGCTGGCTGCTGCTGGACGCGGCGCTCATCGCGGAGAAGGCGAAGGCCTCCGTCTCCGCGGACCACCCGGACCACGCCTTCTACGAGGGCAAGAAGTACAGCGCCCTCTGGTACGCGCGGAACGTGCTGCCCAACGTGGAGCAGGCGGCGAAGATGCTCACCATGGAGGACACCTCGCCCATGGACATCTCGGACGCCGCCTTCGCGTCCGTCTGAGTCCGCGCCCCGCTGAAATGCGGGGCGCCTGAAGCATCAAAGGCCACCCGGGCGCGCTGCCCTGGGTGGCCTTGGTGTTTCCAGCGGGGAGGTGTTGCCTATTCGCCTTCGCGCACGCCGATGGCCAGCTGCGCGAGCCCGGCCTTCTTGGCCAGCTCCATCACCTGCACCACGGTGCCGTGGGGCACGCCCTCGTCGGCCTGGACGATGACCACCGTCTCTTCGTCCTTCTGCCTGGCGTCATCGAAGGCCTGCTGCAGCTCGTCCTGGGAGACGACGTTGCCGGCCAGCATGAAGCGCCCGTCCGCGAGCACCGCCACCGACAGGTCCGTGGTGCGCGCGGTGACGTCCGCGGCGCCGCCCTTGGGCAGGTTCACCTTGAGGCCGGCCTTGGCGCCGCCGCCCGGCCCCTGCTGCACGATGACGGAGCTGGTCACCATGAAGATGATGAGCAGCACCAGGAAGATGTCGGTGAGCGGGGTGATGTTGATTTCAGCGAAGACGCCATCCTCGGAGCCGTCGTCGCTGCCCGGAGTCTTTCCCATGCCCATGGTGCGTTCTCCTCCGGCCTAGGCGGGCTGGGCGTCCGTGCGCGTGGCGGGGGCGGCCTGCGGTTCGGGAGGCATGGGCTCGGACGGCGGCAGGCCGGCGGCCCGCTCCTTGAGCAGCTCGACGAACTCATCGCCAATCAGGCGCAGCTCCACCAGCACGCGGGACAGGCGGGCCTGGAAGTAGTTGTAGAAGACCATCGCCTGCACGGCGACCAGGATGCCCACCGCGGTGGCGACCAGGGCCTCGGAGATACCTGTCATCACCGCCACGCTGCCGCCCGTGCCGCCCGCTTCCACGTCCAGGCCCAGGTCCTTGAAGGAGCGCATGATGCCGGCCACGGTGCCGAAGAGGCCCACGAAGGGTGTAATCGAGCCGATGGTGGCCAGGATCCACAGGTAGCGGCGCAGCTTGAGGGCCACCTGGGCGCGCTCGCGCTCCACCGCGGCCTCGATGCCAGCGCCCCCAGCGGTGCGGCTGCGCTCCATCCGGTCGAACCCGGCCAGGAAGATGTCGGCGGCCACCGCGTCGGAGCGCTCGGCGGCGGTGCGGGCCGCGGCGACGTCCCCGCGCAGCAGGTGTTTGTTCACTGTCTCACCCAAGGCGCGTGAACGCTCGCCCACGCCCCAGAGCGCGATGATGCGCTCGACGGCGACAATCAGCGCCGCGACCGAGGCGAAGATGAGCATGGCGAGGGTGACGCCACCCAGGCGGAGGTAATGGAGGATGTCGTTCAGGCTCATTGGTGGGTGACCGGGCAGGGCGGCTTGGCCCAGACTAGGACATATGAACCGCGCAGCCGTCGCAATCTTCCTGGTAGTGCTCTGTTCTGGCTGTCCCAAGCGAATCGAGTTCGGCCCTGAAGGCGAGCTCACGGATGCGGACACCGTCTATCAGCGCGTCGTGAAGAACCAGGAGAACGTCGTCACGCTGGAGGGGGACGCGAAGCTGCGCGCCGAGCTGCCCGACCAGAGCGGCACGCTGAGCATGTTCATCGCCGTCACCCGGCCGGCCATGCTGCACCTGGAGACGTTCGACTTCTTCAACAGGCCGCTCGCCTCCCTGGTGTCCGACGGACAGCGCTTCGGGCTGTATCAGGCGGATACGAACACCTGGTACCAGGGCCCCGCCAGCCCCGCCAACGTGTCCCGCTTCCTGCCGGTCATGCTGCCGGGCGAGGAGCTGGTGCCCATCATGCTCGGGCAGGTGCCGCTCATCCCCCCGGAGCGGATGACGCTGGAGCTGGACCGCAAGAAGGGCGTCTACGTGCTGACGCTCCACCGGGGCCCGGCGACGCAGGTGCTCGACGTCCACACCAAGTACCTGCGCATCATGAAGAGTCAGGTGCGGGGCATCCCGGGGTACGACCTGGGCTTCGAGGATTTCCTGGAGCAGGGCGGGCTCATCTTCCCGGGCCGGGTGTCGCTGGAGGCGAAGCAGGCGAAGACGAAGCTCCAGGTCCGCTACCAGCAGATCAAACTCAACGCGCGACCGGACCTCACACTCTACGAGTTGGTCCCCCCCGAGGGAGCCCGGGTGGTGGAGGTGGATGAGGCCGGCCGGGAGCTGCCCGCCGGGGCGCCCGCCTCCGGGTCGTCCGCGCCCCTGGCACCGGGTTCCTGACCGAGCAGGCGCGGAAGAAGGGGCGCACGCTGCCGAGACAGTCTAGAGTGCGCGCCACGACATGGCACAGATCAAGCTTGGCGAATTGCTGATCAAGGCGAACGTGCTTCAGGAGAGCCAGCTGAAGGCCGCGCTCGCCGAACAGGCGAAGTGGGGCGGCAAGCTGGGCGAAATCCTGGTCAGGATGAGCCTCGTCTCCGAGGACATCCTGGTGCGCGCCCTGTCCAAGCAACTGGGAATGCCGGCGGTGAACCTGGATGCGGTGCAGATGGTGCAGCCGCACGTGAAGGCGAAGATTCCGGCCCAGACGGCGCGGGACTTCTCCGTGCTGCCGCTGCAGGTGCGGGATGACGGCAAGTCGCTGGTGGTGGCGATGTCGGATCCGCTCAACGTGCGCATGCTGGACGAACTGCGCGCCATCACCAAGTGCCGCATCATCCCCAACGTGGCGGGCCGGACCTCCATTGCCCGGGCCTTCGCGCGCATCTACGAGCAGAACCACGAGCTGGAGGACGCGGACACCAACTTCAAGGTGGTGGACGCCCAGGGCCGCACGGTGGTGAAGAACCTCAAGGACCTGGACCCGGCGGCCGTGGCGACCTCGCCGCGCGCCGGTCCGGCCTCGGCCCGTCCCGCCCCTGCGCCCGAGGCTCCCGCCGCCCGTCCCGCGGCGGCCTCCGGCAGCCCGGCGGAGCTGCTTCGCAGCGTGGAAGAAGTGCAGCGCAAGGAAGTCGCCGCCCTCAAGGCGATGGTGGAGTTGCTCATCGAGAAGGGCGTGTTCAGCCGCGAGGAGTACCTCGCGAAGGTCAAGCGGTAGTCCCCCATGCGCAAGAAGATTGGTGAGCTGCTCGTCGAGGCCGGCGTCGTGACGGAGGAGCAGGTCCGCGCGGCATTGGGACGTCGGGGCGCCTTCGGCAGTCAGCGCCTGGGTGAGGTGCTGGTGGCGCAGGGGCTGTGCACGCCCACGCACATCGCACAGGCCCTGTCCGCCCAGCACGCGCTTCCCTTCGTGGCGCTGCCGGAGGAGATTCCGGCGAACGTCGTGAGTCTGGTGTCCTTGGACTTCCAGTCCGAGCACCGCATCGTGCCGTTCCGGATGGAAGTCGAAGGCCGCAGCGAGCGCATCCTCGTCGCGGTGGATGACCCGGCGGACGTGACGCTCGTGGACGAGCTGCGCTTCCAGCTCCGCAAGCAGATGCGCGTCTTCGTGGCGGCTTCGGACGACCTGGACGCCGCGCTGGCGCGGGCCCGGGGCGAGCCGCTGGACATCGTGGAAGCCGTGGCCCTGGAGGACGAGGACGGTGCGCCGCTTCCGCCCGTGGCCGCTGGCGCGCCGCTCGAATGGGATTTCCCGGAGGCTCCGAAGCCCGTGCCCAAGTCCGTACCGCCGTCTCCGCCCCCCGCTGCGCGTCCCCCCTCGCTCCGAGGCTCGGCTTCGCCCCCGCCGCCGCCGCCGGAAGCCACCGACGGCGACGCCGGCGCGGACGCGCTGGATGACCTGCTGGGCCGGAAGGCCTCGCCCCCGGTGCGGCCCCCGCCGCCTCCGCCTCCCGACGCGGAGGGAGACGGAGCGGAGGGCCGGCCGCGCGTGCCGGTGGTGATGTTCGGAGGGGCGGCGCAGGGCTCGCGTCCGTCGGTGCCGCTCACGCCCACGCCTCAGTTCTCCGACGAGGACCTGGCCATCCTGGACGACATCGAGCGCATCTCCCGCGGCGAGGATGCCTCGCTGGATACGGAGAAGGTGAAGCCGGCCCGCATGGTGGCCAGCCTCATTCGCCTGCTCATCCGCAAGGGCGTCATCCAGGAAGGGGAGTTCCTGGAGGAGCTGGCCCAGAAGTGACCGCCGCCGTGACGCCCGCGGGCCAGGAGCTGTTGCTCGACGTCCGAGGGCTGACCACGGAGCTGGCGCTGGAGGCAGGGCCGGCGCGCGCGGTGGACGACGTGTCCTTCGCGCTGCCCCCCGGTGGAACGCTGGGCGTGGTGGGGGAGAGCGGGTGTGGCAAGAGCCTCACGGCGCTGTCCTTGCTGCGGCTGGCGCCCGAGCCGCCGGTGCGCGTGGTGGGCGGAGAGGTTCGCTTCCAGGGCCGGGACTTGCTGACGCTGCCGGAGGCCGAGCTGCGCCGGGTGCGCGGCCGTCACGCGGCGATGATCTTCCAGGAGCCAATGACGTCGCTCAACCCGGTGTTCACCGTGGGCGAGCAGATTGCCGAGGGCGTCCGGCTGCACCTGGGCGCTTCGCGCGCGCATGCCCGGGACAAGGCCGTGGAGATGCTGCGGCAGGTGGGCATCCCCGCGCCGGCCGAGCGCGTGGACGCGTATCCACACCAGCTCTCCGGAGGCATGCGGCAGCGGGTGATGATGGCCATGGCGCTGGCGTGTGACCCGGCCTTGCTCATCGCGGACGAGCCCACCACCGCGCTGGACGTCACCATCCAGGCGCAGATTCTGGACCTGCTCGCGCGGCTTCAGGCCGAGCGGGGCATGGCGGTGCTGCTGATTACGCACGACCTGGGCGTGGTGGCGGAGAGCTGCGACGCGGTGGTCGTGATGTACGCGGGCCGGGTGGTGGAGCGCGCCCCGGTACGAGCGCTGTTTTCCCAGCCCGCGCACCCGTACACCGCGGGCCTGCTGCGCTCGATTCCATCCAGGCGTGACGTGGGCGGCGCTCAATCCTCCCGGGCGCGGCTGCGAGCCATTCCTGGCAGGGTGCCACCGCTGCGGCAGTTGCCTGCCGGCTGTGTGTTCCGGGAGCGCTGTGAGCGCGCGCTGGACGTCTGTGCGCACGAGAAGCCCGCGCTGACCTCGCCGCGAGAAGGGCAGTGGGCGGCCTGTCACAACCCGGTGCCCGCGCCATGAACTCCACGCCGCTGCTCCAGGTCCGCGACCTCCAGGTGCACTTCCCGGTGCGAGGCGGCGTGCTCGGCCGGGTGCGTGGCGTGGTGAAGGCCGTGGACGGCGTGGGGTTCGACGTCAGGCGCGGGGAGACGCTGGGGGTGGTGGGGGAGAGTGGCTGCGGGAAGAGCACCCTGGGGCGCGCGGTGCTGCGGCTGCTGGAGCCCACGGCGGGCTCCGTTCGTTTCGACGGGCAGGAACTCACCGGACTGTCCCAGCGCCAACTGCGGCCGCTGCGCCAGCGGATGCAGTTCGTCTTCCAGGACCCGTATGCCTCGCTCAATCCCCGGATGACGGTCCGGGAGATTCTGGAGGAGCCCTTCGCCATCCACGGGCTGGCCCGAGAGCCGGGGGCGCGGGAGCGCGAGGTCGCGGAGTTGGTGGACGCCATGGGGCTGCCGCGCGAGGCCCTGGCGCGTTACCCCCACGAATTCTCCGGCGGGCAGCGGCAGCGAATCGGCATCGCGCGAGCGCTGGCGCTGCGGCCCGACCTGGTGGTGGCCGACGAGCCCATCAGCGCGCTGGACGTGTCCGTGCAGGCGCAAATCGTCAACCTCCTGGTGGACCTGCAACAGGCGCGGGGCCTCACCTACGTCTTCATCGCCCACGACCTGAACATCGTCGAGTACGTGTCCACCCGGGTGGCCGTCATGTACCTGGGCCGCATCGTGGAGCTGGCCCCGGCCGCGTCGCTGTACCGTCAGCCGCGCCACCCGTACACCCAGGCGCTGCTGTCCGCGGTGCCCGTCCCGGACCCGGGCCACGCCCGGACGCGCCTGCTGGTGCCGGGCGAGCCGCCATCACCCCTGGCGCCGCCCTCCGGTTGCACCTTCCATCCGCGCTGTCCGCATGCCATGGAGCGGTGCCGGCGCGAATCGCCCCCGTCCTATGCGCTGGGCGGTGGCCACTTCGCCGCGTGTTTCCTGGCGGAGGCCGATGCGCGCGAGGCCCCGGCCGCAGCCCCTTCTGGAGGAAGTCCCGGTGTTCTGGCTCAGCCATCATCATCCGGATGAGTACAACCGCACCTACCTGTTCGGCGGCGTGCGCGTGTGCGCGCGCTGCCTGGGGACCTATCCGGTGCTGCTGGCCGTGATGGTGGGCCTGTTCGCCGTGCGCGCCCCGCTGCGGTGGGCGCTGGACGTGCCCGCCGTCCTGGCGCTCACCGTTCCCGCGCTGGCGGACTGGGCGGTGGGCCGCTTCCGGCCGGCGTCGGGGAGCAACGCGGTGCGCACCCTGACGGGTGTGCTGCTGGGGGCGGCGCTCGGCCGCTCCCTGTACGTGCACCTGCAGCAGCCACTGCCGGCGGTGCTCCTGGCGCAAGGCGCGCTCGTGACAGCGGTGGCCGTCCCTGTCATTCTCGCCACTTACCAGAGACCTCGCCAGGGATAGACCCTGGCGGCCCGTCGCACGTTCACTGTGCACGGGTGGCGGAGTGGGCCGGGTGAGGGTGGCTCCAAGGAGAGTTGGGGGAGTGTTGGGACCGGAAACCTCAGACGAGCGGCTGATGCTCGCCTTCCAGGCGGGGGACGCGCGCGCGTTCGAGGCGCTGGTGCGCAAGCACCGGACGCCGGTGTTCAACTTCATCCTCCGTTTCACGGGGCACCGGGCACGGGCGGAGGACGTGCTGCAGGAGACGTGGCTGAAGGTGGTTCGGAGCGCCGGCGACTACACGCCCAAGGCGAAGTTCACGACCTGGCTCTACACGATTGCGAGGAACCTCTGCGTGGACAGCGCGCGCAAAGAGAGCTACCGCCAGGCGTCTTCCCTGGAGGCACCCGCCCCGGGAGCGGAGCGGGAGGAGTCGCGCCCCCTGGGAGAAGGCTTGCCGGACGCGGGGGCCAGCCCGGAGCGCGGTGCCTACAACGCCCGGTTGCGTCCCCTGTTGGAGCGAGCCCTGGCGACGCTCCCGGACGAGCAGCGTGAGGTCTTCACCCTGCGCGAGTACAGCGGCATCCCCTTCAAGGACATCGCGGAGGTGACGGGAGTGTCCGAGAACACGGTGAAGAGCCGCATGCGCTACGCGCTCGACGGGCTTCGCCGCCGGCTGGCGGAGATGGGCGTCGACGGCGACCTCGCCGAGGACGGAAGGACGGTGGTGGGATGAAGCCGCAGAATCCACACGCGCAGGAGGACCGGCTGCTCGACTTCGCCTATGGCGAACTGCCGGTGTCTGAGGCCCGCCTCGTGGAAGCCCACCTGGAGAGCTGCGCCCGCTGCACCCAGGCACTGGACGACATTCGCGGGGTGCGCGCCACCATGTCCCAGTTGTCCGTGGAGCCCGCTCCGGACGCGGGGCTGGAGTCGCTGATGGCCTATGCCCAGCAGGCCGCGCGCCGCGCCGCCGCGGGTCCCGCGCCGAAGCCGTCCCGCTGGCGCCGGTGGTTGTTGCCCGTGGTGGGGCTGGCCTCCGTGAGCACCTTTGGCCTTCTGACGCTCGAGGCCCGGTCGCCCGACCTCACGCGGCCTGACTTGAGCGAGGCGAAGGTCGCGGTCGCGAAGGAGGAGCTGGTGGCTCCTCCGTCCGCCGATGGTTTCGCGCCGGCCGCGGCCGCTCCGGCCTCCGCGGCGGCGCCCGCAATGCCCGCCGAGGCGGAAGCGGCGGGTTACACCGCCCGGGAAACGGCCGCGCCGACGAAGTCGAAGGAGGCCGAGCGCTCACGGGAGCAGCGGCTGCTCGCGGAGGACTGGGCCAACGCTGGGAGTGGCGGCGGGCTCGACACGCGGATTCGGCGCGAAAGCGAGAGCAAGGCGAAGCGTGGGCCGCCCGCCGCTGCTCGCGCACCCAAGGCCGACATGCGGGCCGCGCTGGAGCCCGCGCCCATGACGCAGGATGAGGCGCCGACGTCGCTGGACGAGGAGTCCAAAGTCGCGAGCGAATCCATGGACCTGCAGACGTCGTCGGCGGACTCGGACGACGCCTTCGCTGGTCGGTTGGAGCGGCGCGTCGCGGACTCGCAGGCACCTCGGTCCGTCCCCCCGCGCGACTCGCTGCGCCTGGGAGCCAAGTCGCCAGCGGCACGGGGCGCTGCCTACGACGAGGAACTGGACGCGTCGGAATCCAAGGGCACCCTGGGAGGCGTCGCCGCCCCGGCCAAGGCCGAGCATCAGCGCCCAGTTTCGGCACCGGCCTCGAAGAAAGCCGCGCCCACCGCCGCGCCGCCACCGCCCCCCGTGGAGCGCGCCACCGTCGCGGAGCTGTCGCGCCAGGCGCGGGCGGCATTCGACGCGGGGGAGGGGGCCCGGGCGGCTGGGCTGATCCGGTCGGCCCTGGCATCGGGGGTGACTGGGCAGGAGCGTTGGACGCTTTTGAACCAGCTGTGTGAGTTTGAGTTCGCGCTGGGTAGGCGTGTCGAAGGACTCGAGGCTTGCAACCTCGTGATCCAAGAGGCGCCGGCCTCGGAGGCTGCCAGATCGGCGCGCCGGCGGGTGGCTCGCGAGTCATCGGCGAACGAGCTGCCCCCTAAACCCGCGAAATAGCGGGACAAGTTTTCTCATCAAATGGGAGGGAAACGTAGGCGCAGGTCTGTCCATTTGACCGATGCGCTTCTGACACCAGTCCCCGGATAATGGTTTCATGGGACAGGAAGCACAGGAACCGCGGGCGCAGGGGGCGTCTCGTCGGCAGTCGGGTCAGGCCGCGGTGGAAGCGGCGATGATCATGCCGCTCGCCGTCTTCATGACGCTGGGGATCATCCAGCTCACGATGATGCAGCACGCGAAGCTGATGACGGAGTACGCCGCCTACCAGGCCGCGCGTGCCGGCATTGTGTGGAACGGCAACAACGAGCGCATGCATGACGCGGCCATCGTGGCGTTGCTTCCCACCATGGGGCGTACCGACGACATCGTCGAGTTGGGGAAGACGTTCGTCCTCCACCAGCTCTACGACTCCGGCATGCGCATGCTGAACTTCGGTGGCGGCCGCGTGCCCCGGACGGTGAACGGCTCCAACCTGTTCGGCGTCATCCGCGTGGACACCATCAGTCCCGCGTACTTCACGCCCATCGATTCGATGTGGAAGCTGCGCAGCGGCTACAACTGGCAGGAGCTGGACTTCGACGGTGCGGACTCCTTCCCGGAGGTGCCCTCGTTGGAGAACCACATCCGAAAGTTCTTCAACCTGCCGGAGCCGGACGACGCGGAGCTGGTGTTCCGCAAGTCCACGCGACTGACCATCCGCCTGCGCTACTGGTACCAGCTGCGCGTGCCGTTCGCGAACTCCATCATCTTCTACTCGTGGTTCGCCTCGAACGCGGGCATGGCGCTGCGAGGCGCCATTGACCGCGGCACCGTGGACCCGCGCGCGAACATGATGAACCGGCGTGGCAACCTCAACCCGTTGCTCGCCGGTGCCCGCGGTATCGAGCACGAGATGGGGTACGACTCCGTCTATCCGCTCGAGATGACCGTTCTCTGGATGCTGGCCAACGGCAGCATCCCGCTCGTTTCCGACCTGGCTGGCAAGCGGTACTTCATGCCGCTGACGGCCACGTACAGCATGCGCATGCAGTCCAACTTCCACCGCAAGTGGATCATGCACCTGAACCCCGACTGGGGTCTGTAAGAGGAAGAGGACTCCCGACCCATGTTCACCCGGACCCTCCGACAGAGTTTCCGCCGCCAGGAAGGCCAGGCCTTGGTGCTGGCCGCCCTGATGGTGTTGATCATGTCCATCGCCGTGTTGACCACGGTCAACATCGGCCACACGGTGCATGAACGCATCCGCCTGCAGAACACGGCGGACTCCGCGTCGTACTCCATGGCCGCCATGGAGGCGCGCGCGTTCAACTTCTACGCGTACGCCAACCGCACGCAGGTGTCGCACTACGTGTCGGCGATGATGTGGCAGTCGCTGCTGTCACTCATCTATTCCGCCGAGGCGTTCCTCACGGACATCTTCGGCTTCATGAAGACGTTGAATCCGTGTGCGGGCACGCCCAGCGGCATCTTCTGGACGATCGCCTGTCCCATCCTGGAAAACGTCATTCCCTATGTGAGCGCCGTCATCAAGGCCATTGGCCGGATAATGGATGCGTATCGCAACTCGTTCCTCAGGCCCATTCAGCAGGTCATCCGGAGACTGAACCCGGACGACAAGATTGGGAGGTGGCTCATCCCGGCACACCGCGTGATGAACGGGGTGATGTACTTCGCGTCCCAGGCGGTGATGATGTCCGCGTCGACGCACGTGACGCAGACCACGCAGACCGTCATCGACGACAACGACAGCAACATCTCCTCGCTGGCCAGTCAGTTGGCGACGGGCATCTACAGCCAGTGCCTCTTCAGCCAGGCACACAACCCCCATTCGGGTGGGAAGCCGCTGAACCCGGGGACGTGGAAGAACCCCTTTGGCGCACTGGATGTGACGAAGAAAGACAAGAACGACCCCATCGCCCGTGCCAAGCGCTCCATGGGAGGCATCACGAATGCCACGCGCTACGCCTGCGACGCAGAGGGCGGAGCGTGCCCTCAGGGCTTCGTCACCAGCCGCAAGCTGGGCGACTTGCTCCCGATCCCGGACATGCTCGGCTTCATGAAGGACCTGTTCAACGATGGCATCGAGACCCCGATGTTCAGCTTCGGGAAGATCGGCCAGACGCGCATGCTTTCAACGGGGTTCCCCAACGCCAATGCGCTGAAGAAGGGGAAGGGGCCGGGCAATGACGCCCGCAGCTACATCCGTGACTGGAACGACAACCTTCATCCCTGGGGCATGACGGCGCAGGGTGACAACATTGGCTCGGATGATCCGTATTGGCTCAAGTTCGGGCCCGCGGAGATCGACATTGGCGTTGCCAAGGCCGACAACCCGCTGTCGTGCAACAAGAACGACGACTACTGGCTTTGCTTCGGTGACAATCGCAAGGGCAAGGGGGACTCCGGCAGCAGTAGTGCCAAGCTGCCCTTCAAGCACATGACGAAGACCAGCATCTGGGCGCTCAACGACCACGACAGTGGCGGGACCAAGGGCGGCCTCCACTGGCGCGTCAACTACTACGACAACCCGGAGCGCTGGGTTGGCCACGTGCGTCCACGGCGTGCCGAGGGCGTGGTCGGCCTCTATGAGGATCCGAGATTCTGCTTGGCCAGGGCCTTTGGGGCGTGCGTCGTCAGAACCGCCGTCTACGCAGCCAACGTCAGGCCGGTCCAGGACGGCAACCATCCCTGGAACGGGCTTGTGCCCTTCATGCACTTCGAGCCCGGTCAGCTCGGCGACGTGTGCAACCCGACCGACGACGCGGAGATGAGGAAGCCGGCCAAGCGCAAGGCGGACTTCAACCAGCCCACCGCCTGGGTCGCCCTGAACAAGGACCCGGACCAGGTCGTGAACCGGGAGAACAAGGACGGCACTGGCACCAACGCGCCCGCGCTGCTCAACGACGAAGGCAAGGTGAAGTTCGCCTTCACGCCGGACACGGATGGTCTGGAGCTGCTGAACAACCGGAAGAAGTTCCTGGGCCTGGTGGAAGGCCTCAACGTCATCTCCCGCGGGCAGGCCTATTACCACCGTCCCGGCAACTGGGCGGAGCAGCCCAACTTCTTCAATCCATACTGGCGCCCGCGTCTGGCGTCCGTGTACCAGGGCCGCCACTCACTGCCGAAGATTGGTGAGATGATGGACTCGCTGCCCGGCCCGCTTCAGGGCATTGCCCCGAAGATCATTACGCACTGAGGACTGCCATGCGTGCCCGTCTCCAACTGCGTTCGCGCTCACGAGGTGCCGCCACGGTCGAGTTCGCGCTCTCCGTGCCGCTCCTCGTGATGATTCTGATGTTCAGCATGTACCTCACGGAGTTGGTGAGGGCGAAGCTCAAGCTCCAGGAGGCGGCGCGCTACGCCGTCTGGGAGATGACGAGCTATGCGCTCACCGACTTCGCCAACGGGAAGCACGACGACGCCTTCGAGGATGCCCGCCGCGAAGCCCACACGGAGTTCATCGAGCGCTTCAAGGACATGGACTCGGTGGAGCCCAACGCCCCCGGGGGCAACTTCATTGCCCGCTATACGGACGTGAAGGCGACCATCACCAACAAGGAGATCGCGTTCCTGGAGAGCGGGATGCTCAGCCCCCCGAGCACCGGCGAAGGAGGCGGCCTGGCGGGTGCCATCCTCAGCCCGTTGAACAACGGCATGGGATGGGTTTTGAACCAGTGGGGGTTCAACAACAAAGGTTGGGTTGAGTCCGAGGTGGAGATGACCTTCCAGAACACCATCCTGCCCAGGCGTTATCTGGACGAGAGTGGTGGCAACGGTGGCTTCTTCCAGGTGGACACGATGGGCGGCCGCGACTTGACCAACCTGACCCTCAAGTCGAAGTACTCCATGTACGCCAACGGCTGGCACATGCCGGACGGCGGTGATGCCATCGTCCGCAGTCGCCGCGCCGGTCAGCATACCGGTGGCCCTCTCAGTCAGCCCCACGGCCTCTACCGGCAGGTGGACCGGATGGTCTTCCTGGGCTTCGCCTCCACCCTGGACAGCCTGGGCATTGGCCGCATCCTGGATGTGGTCGCCAAGGTGGTTCCCAACTTCCTGGGGACCTTCGTGGTGTCCCGGAACTACGGCGTGGGTGCCTCTCAGAAGGGCGATTGCAACGGCTTGGCCCAGTATGATGCGAGGGCCAGCAGCGGTCTCCACGTCATGCACAAGCCCAGCTTCAAGCTGACCGACCATGACCGGCCCGATTGCTTCGACACCGCGCCGTTCCGCGACGAGATGACGTACGGGGACAGCAACTACATCAAGGTCTTCAACGCGCGCGGTGAGTTCTACATGGGGTGCAAGCGGGCCATGGCGGATGACCCGACCGACCCGGATGCCCGCCCTGAGGCCACGGAGAATGACGAGCAAGACCTCAAGATTCCCTGCGAGTAGGGTGGGGGTCGTCCGGACGGCGCTCCTGTGCGTGCTGCTGGCCTCCGTGCCAGCAGCCGCGGAGCAGGAGCTGCCCATCTATCCGGGCACCATCCACACGCGCATCGGCAACGACCTGGTCATTGGCGGGGAGTACTACCGCCTCGCGTACTTCACGACGCCGGACTCCATGGAGAAGGTGGCCGCCTACTTCGCTCAGAAGTGGCAGGAAGAGGGCTACCCCACCGTGATGGAAGGGGACATGAAGGAGGAGGGCGTGGTGTCGGCGCTCTATACGCGCGAGGGGCTCCAGCGCGGCGTCGTCCTGCGCAAGCACCTGGGCAAGACGTTGGGGTTCACGGCGCTGCGGGACTTGTGGGTGCGGCCGCCCAAGAAGCCGGCGCCCGGGCTGGTGGCGCTGGAAGGCGCGCTCTACAGTCAGGACCTGGCCACGCGGGATGACCCGGGTGGCTCGCAGAGCCGCACCACGCTGGTGACGGGAGAGCTGACGAAGGTGCAGCAGCAGGTGAACGCGGAGCTGGAGCGCCGCGGCTACGCGCCCGTGCGGCAGTCCGCGCTCAAGATGGGTGGCGGCACGCAGTTGACCATGGAGCATGCACGCAAGGGCGAGCAGGTGGTGACGACGCTGTCGCCGGCCGAGGAGGGCGTCATCGCCGTGGTCCAGATGTGGATTGGCTCGGACCGCCCGGACGCGGTGCCCAACGACGATGCCGTGCGCCAGAGCCGCGAGGCCTGGGAGAAGGACCAGGCGGAGAAGAAGGAGGGCGCGAAGTGAGGGCCCTGCTCGTGGTGGCCGCGTTGGTGCTCGCAGTCCCCCTCCAGGCGGAGGCGAATCCCGCGCGGGAACTGGTGCAGCACATGTCCCGCGGCGCCCGCCCGGCCCGGCTGGGAGATTGGGTGACGTACCGCTTCAACGGCGGCGGTCTGCGGATTTACTACTGGCGGTTGGCGGTGGTGGGCGAGCAGAAGGACAAGGAGGGGCGCGACGCGGTGTGGGTGGAGATGGAGGCGGGAACCCATCCGGCCATGAAGTCGCCGCTCGCGCAGATGCGCATGCTGGTGGCTCGGGAGGGCGACGTGATTCGCTACGACGCCATCTCCCGCCTCTACATCGGCACGGGCTTCAATCAGCCCCAGGAGTACTCGGACGAGGCTCTCCAGCACGTCTTGAAGCAGCAGCAGGAGGCCGCGAAGAATGCGCAGGCCGCCGCGCCCCAGAAGCCCTCCAAGCTGCCCGGGGGCGTGAAGCCCATGGCGCGTTCAGGCAAGGAGACCCGGCTGATGACGCTCGCGGGCACCGTCGCGGCGGTCCCCGTCGAGGTCGTTGTGAAGAGCACCGTCATCAAACGGATGTGGCTCAGCCGGGAGATTCCGCTGCTGAACCTGGCCAAGATGGAGATTCCCGGCATCGGTCACGCCATGGAAGTGGCGGAGTACGGAATCGACGCCAAACCCCGCATGCGCATCCCCGCTCCGGACGCACCGAAGATCAACCTGGAGTACGCGGATGCTATACTCGATGACCTGCCCGGCGCCGCGGACGACGGGCACGGACACGACACCTCTGAGGACACGCCGTGAACCACCCGAAGACGCTGCGTTCCCGCGCCCGTAACCGTCGCGGGCAGGCCATGCTGGAGTACTCGCTCTTGAACTGGATTCTCGTCGTCGCGCTCATCATCGGCGCGTCGGTGAAGGTCCGTTGGTCGGAGGACCGGCAGTCCAACGTCATCGACCTGTTCATGGAGGCGTACCAGATTTATTACGACTCCTTCTACTTCGTGCTGAACCTGCCGTTCCCGTGACGGCAAGCAGTGAGGTGGGGCAGCCGTCCCCGCTGGGGCTGCGGCTGGTGCACGCCGTCTTGTTCGTCGCCTTCGCCGTGGGCGTGGGCGTGGCGTCCGTGCCCGAGTGGACGCACCTGACACGGGCCTTGAGTCAGCCCTTCCATGCGGGCGCGGCGCCGCGCTGGTTGGTGCTGGCGGGGTCGTTGCTGGCGGCGGTGGGCACGGCACGCCTGGGTTGGGAGCTGGTGCGAGGCCGGTCCGCGCCGCTGTGGACTTCCGGCGTCATCCTTCTGGGCGTCATGGCCACGCTCGCCGGTGGTCGTCCGCAAGGCCTGGAGCAGTCCCGCTCCGACGTGGCGGCCAACCTGGAGCTGCTCCGCGTGGCCCGGCGCGTCCACCTGCTGATGGTGCACGAGCTCCAGTCTCACGGGGAGGCGCCCCTGTCGCAGGACGCGTGGCGTCACGCGCTCCAGCAGTCCGGCGCGAGCGAGGTGCGGGTGTTCACGCGCGCCTTCCTCCCCGTCTACCCGCAGGTCGCCTGGCTGCCCTCCGAAAGCGCGCTGCCAGACCCGCTCGTCCCAGGGCAGCTCGCGGTGCACGTGACGCCGGATGGCGTGGGCTTCACGGTGCGGCTGGTGGGACTCCACCAGGGCCAGCCGGCGCTCCTCAAGGATGACCAGGGGGCAACGCTGGTGCTGCGAGGCCTGTACAACCCGGACCTTCCTCCGCCCGCGCAGCCCGCGATTCCGCCCACTCCCTGACACCTCGCGCGCTCAGCAAGGTTGCGGGTATCCTGAGACTCAGCCAGTGTCACCGGACCTCATGACGTGGCGGTCCTGGCCGGTGGGTCGTCCTGGAGTGACGGAAGGAGCGCGCAATGGCGCAGGCGGCATGGAAGTGGATGGTCGTCGCGGCGGCGGTTGGGGCAGGGGCACTGGCATGTGGCGGCGGGGGAGGCGGACCCAATCCTCCGCCCCCTGGTGGGTTCGACGCGGGAGTGAACGTCTTCCGCCCGGGCCTGGGCGAGGACGAAGGCGAGCCGCAGGGGACGCCACTCTCACTCCCCGAGGGCATCAGCATCGCCGACACCCTTCGCGGCGCCGAAGAGTTCACCGGCGAGTGCGAGAACGCCCGCGTGGAGTCTCAGGGCTCGGGCGCCTATGTCCGCGTCTGCGTGCCTCTGCGCAATGACACGGGGGCGCCTGTCGAGGTGGAGTTCCCCCCAGGCCTCGTCGTCGTGTCCACCTCCGAGGGACGCGGCCAGAACGGGTTGCTCATCGAGCGCACCATCCTCGTCGTTCCGCCCACCCCCCCGGGGCCCGGCGGGCGGGATGATGCCGGTACCCCGGACGGCGGGGCGGAGGAGAACGCCTATATCGTTCCCCTCTACATGTACTGCCTGAACGAGCAGCGGGACCCCTCCAACCAGTACATGACCTACGCCGTCGGCCCCGTCACGTCAGATGACGCGCTGCAGGAACTGCTGCGGCTCCTCGAGGGGAAGGTCATCGACAGCTCCGATGACGTGGGCGTGGTGCAGAACGCCATCTACAGCATCACCGAGCGCCGCGGCCTGACGACAGAGGACCGCGATGCCATCGACGACCTCTGACGCGGAACGACGTCAGGTCCCGGATTGCGCGCGATACAGAGCTGTCGCGAGAGGTGGTTTTGACACCCGGTGTATCGCACGGCTAACATCGCGCGCCATCCGCTGATTGCACTGCACTGTATTCCAACACCTGCTCTGGACTCCACTTCGGACTCCATCATCGCCGCCGAACGGCTCCCCCCCGTTCTGGAGGTTTCTGAACCATGCTGAAGGGCAAGACTCCGCTCGTCGTCGCGCTTGTGCTGGGCCTGCTGGCCGGCGTCATCGCGTATTCCGCCATCAAGAAGAAGGAGGCGGATGTCCGCCGCGGATGGAACCTGGTGCCCGTCGTCGTGGCGGCACAGGACGTCCCTGAAGGCACGGTCATCACCTTCGAGATGATCTCCCAGCGCTCCGTGCCGGAGCAGTTCGTGACGTCCTCCGTGGTGCGTCCGGACTCCGCGTCCTACATCGTGAACCAGAAGGTGCTGGTCGCGCTGCAGGCGGGTGATCCGCTGCTGTGGAGCCAGTTCGAGACGACCAAGGCCGCCGAGCGGCTGTCGTCGAAGGTGCAGAAGAAGGCGCGCGCCCTCACCATCGAGGCGAAGCACACCACGTCGGTGGGCGGCTGGATTCGCCCCAATGACCACGTGGACGTGATTGGCACCTTCCGCGACCCGCAGACGGACGAGAACGTCGCCGTGACGCTGCTCCAGAACGTCATCGTGGTGGCCACGGGCAAGATCACCGGTACCACCAACGTGAACCTCATCCCGGAGAACCAGCGCGAGTACAACAACATCTCGCTGATGGTGCTGCCGGAAGAGGCCGAAATCCTGGTGCTCGCGGTGGAGCTCGGCCAGCTGACGCTCAGCCTCCGCAACGAGGACGACGTGGACCTCATCGAGGAGCGTGGCCGCGCGACCATCAGCACGCTGCTGTCGGGTGAGCGCACCCGCGTGCTGGAGCAGAAGCGTCGCGAAATCATCCAGATCATCAAGGGCGGTGCCGAGCGGGCCGCGGGCGCTGGCGCGCCGTGATGGCGTGCGTCGTCCACCCTCGCTCTTAGGGAAGCGCGCACATGCTTGCTGGAATCGTCCTCCTCCTCGTCACCGGCTCGGTCTTCTTCTTCAGCCTGGTGATCTTCAGCGTCCTGTCGAAGGCGTATGAGCAGTACCAGGAGCGCTACGTCGCCAAGTCGATGAACGACTTGAGCGACATGTTCCTCTTCATCGATCCACGCCAGATGTTGATCCTCAACATCGCGTGCATGTGCTTGTTGGGGATCCTGACGTACATCATCTTCAACCCCATCATGGCGGTGGTGGCCACGGTGTTCGGCTTCTTCCTGCCGATGCTGATGGTCAAGCACTACCGGAAGCGGCGCATCAAGAAGTTCAACGTGCAACTGGTGGACGCGCTGCAGGCCATGGCCAACGCCTTCAAGGCCGGTCTCACGTTCCCCCAGGCCATCGAGCACGTGGCGCGCGAGGCGATGCCGCCGCTGTCGCAGGAGTTCGGGCTCTTCGTGAAGGAAGTGAAGCTGGGTGTTCCGCTGGAGGAGGCGCTCATCAACATGGGCCGCCGCGTGGGCAGTGACGACCTGGAGCTGGTCGTCGTGTCCACGAACATCGCCCGTCAGCTCGGCGGCAACATGGCCGAGATGTTCGAGACGATCTCCACGGTGATCCGCGAGCGCTTCCGTCTGGAGGGCAAGATCGACGCGCTCACCTCGCAGGGCAAGCTGCAGGGGTGGATCGTCGCGGCGATGCCCGGTGTGCTCGGCATGGTGCTCAACTACATGCGGCCCGACCTGATGGAGCCGATGATGGACCACATCTTCGGTTGGATCCTCGTGATCATCATCGCCATCATGGAAGTGATGGGCATCCTCATCATCCGGCGCATCGTCAACATCGATATCTGAGAGGTGCACCGTGGACGATGTCCTGACGCCAATCTTGATCGGCAGCTCGGCGCTCCTCTTCGCGGGCGCCGTGGGCTTCCTGGGCCTGGGGCTGTACCAGACGATGCTGGAGCGCTTCCTGTCGGAGGTCCGTGACGAGTCCACGGGCGGCATGAAGGGCTTTGGCTCGGTGGCCATCCGCCGCCTGGGCGCGATGAACCGCCGCTTCATGTGGCCCGGCTATGAGGCCAAGGCGCGCCGCAACCTCATCAAGGCGGGCGAGCCTCAGGCGTACAAGCCCGAGGACATCATGGCGCTGCAGGAAGTCAGCGCGGTGGTGGGCCTCATCATGGGCTTCATCCTGCTCAACGGCTTCGGCGTGAGCCTGGTGTGGGCGCCGCTGTTCCTGCTCTTCGGCATGTACTACCCGCTGATGTGGCTGAACGACCAGGTGAAGAAGCGCCACCTGCTCATCAGCCGCGCGCTGCCCTACAGCCTGGACCTGCTGACGCTGTCGGTGGAAGCCGGCCTGGACTTCACCGCGGCGCTGGCCAAGGTGGTGGAGAAGGGCAAGCCGGGGCCGCTGCGCGAGGAGCTGCAACTGGTGCTCAAGCAGCTGAAGATGGGCAAGACGCGCGAAGAAGGCCTCAAGAGCATGATTGTCCGCGTGGACCTGCCGCCGCTGACCACCTTCGTCACCGCGCTCATCCAGGCGGACAAGATGGGGACCAGCTTGGGCAAGGTGCTGCGCATCCAGTCCACGCAGATGCGCATCGACCGCACCCAGCGCGCGGAGAAGCTGGCCGGCGAGGCGCCGGTGAAGATGCTCTTTCCGCTCATCGCGTGCATCTTCCCCACGGTGTTCATGGTGCTGTTCGGGCCCATCGTGTTCCAGTTCATGTTCGGAAACGTCGCGGGGTAGCGCCCCGTGCCCATCCTCCTGACCATCACGCAGGGGCTCCAGCAGGGACGGGAGCTCACCTTCGAGGCGGCCGAGGTCAACATCGGCCGCACCTCGGAGAACGACCTGGTGCTGCACGACCACGGCGTGTCGCGCAGGCATGCGCGCATCGTGCTCCGCGGCGACAAGTACTTCGTCGCGGACATGGGCAGCTCGAATGGCACCGTGCTCAACGGCGGGCTGCTGTCGGGTGAGCAGCAGCTTCGGGATGGGGACAAGATTGGCGTAGGCCCCGTCGAGTTCACCTTCGTCTGGGTGCCGCCGGAGGGGGACGAGGACGCCACGCGGCCCATCCGCCGGGGCGACCCGATTCCAGCGCTGGACCCGGACGCCACCCGTCCCATCCGTCTCAACGACCCCATTCCCGCCGAGAGCGGCATCGTGCTGCCGGAGGGCCATCCCACCGCGCAGCGGCCCGCGGTGGTGCCGGTGCGTCCGGGCACCGCCGCCGTGACGAAGGCCGAGCCCGGCGCGGGGCAGACGGCGGCGGAGCGCGCACGCCGTCGCCGGGAGCTCGCGGGCAGTCAGGCAGGCAGGTTGCTCCTGTGGTGGGGGCAGCTGTCGAAGCCGGCGCGTCTGGGCGTGGGCGCAGTCGGAGGCGGCCTGGTGCTGGCGCTGGTGGGCGTGCTGGCCGTCTTCTTCATGCCCAAGGGCGAAGGCCGGGCGTCCGGAGTGGAGCCGGAGGACCTGGGCTTCGAGGTGATTTCAGACTCGTTCGGGGTGGGCGAGGGCGTGACGTGGGAGAACCCGGAGCACAAGTCGTTCGCCTTCCAGTTCGTCACCCCGACGCGGGCGGTGGCCGTGGTCCACTACATGGCCAGTGGCATCTCCAAGGAGGAGGTGGCGCTGGTCGTCAACGGCGTGGACGTGGGCTGGGTGCCGCCGGACGTGAACGCGGTGACGGAGCGTGGGCTGGAGCAGATTCTCCCGCCCTCCGCGCTGAAGCGGGGCGAGCTCAACTCCATCGTCTTCGACAACGTCCGCAACCCGCCGGGGCGGGACACCTGGCGTGTGTGGAACCTGCGCCTGGAAATCATCCCGGTGCCGGAGTTGCCGCAGGACGAGCTCCTGGCCAAGGCGCGTCAGTACGTGACCGCGGGCGCCCGGTTCTATGAGTCGCGCGACGTCGGCGCGGAGAACCTCTTCAAGGCGTGGCAGCAGTACCGCTTCGCTTGGGTGACGCTGGAGGCGCTGGACACCAAGCCTGACATCTATCAGGACGTGCGTTTCCAGCTCGGCGAGGTGGCAACCGAGCTGGACCACAAGTGCAGCCAGCTGCTGCTCGATTTCCAACGCAGCGTACAGTACCGGAATGCGCGGACGGCTCGGGCCGCGTTGCAGGAAATGGGTCGACGCTTCCCTACGGCCGAGCATCGCTGCCACAATCTAGGTTTGCAGTTGGCTTACGAGCACGAGCTGTAGGCGCGTGCTCACTTCGACAGGAAGTCGGTGATTCGCATGTCCAACGGTTCCCCTCCGGCACGCCGCCGGCCCCCTTCCGGGGCGCCCTCGGGTGGGACCGGGTCCCGTCCCGCCGTGCGCAGGACGTCCGCCCGGCCCGCGCCTGCCCCCG
This sequence comes from Myxococcus sp. AB056, assembly GCF_006547365.1. Taxonomy (NCBI): domain Bacteria; kingdom Pseudomonadati; phylum Myxococcota; class Myxococcia; order Myxococcales; family Myxococcaceae; genus Myxococcus; species Myxococcus sp. AB056. Next base: position 27,175 of record NZ_VHLB01000006.1, read on the forward strand.
TCTCCGCCGCGGCCCGGCTCATTTGCATCGCGGGCCCCAAGGACGGTGAGGAGTTTGCCCTGTCCGAGGAGGAGTACGTCATCGGTCGAGCGACCGATAACGCCATCTGCATCCCGGACACCTCCGTGTCCCGCAAGCACGTCATGGTGCGGAAGTCGGGAGCGGGCTGGGCGGTGAGCGACCTGGGCTCCGGCAACGGAACGCTCATCAACGGCGACGTCATCAACGAAGAGACGCCGCTGGCCAACGGTGACGTCATCACGTTGGGCGACACGGAGCTGCGCTTCGAGGACGTGGCCAACTCCACGATGATGGTCGGCGCGCCGGCCCCCGGTCCGCGTCCTCGTCCGGCGGCCTCGGGGAGCCGCGGCGCGGTGCCGCCCCGTCCGGGGCCTCGCGTCGAAGGTGGGCGCGTGCGCAGCGCGCGCGCGACGGCGGCCACGGCGCCGAGCCCCGAGGAGCTGAAGAAGAAGAAGCTCATCAAGCTGGGGGTGGCGGGCGCGGTGGTGGTGCTGTTCGCGGGCCTGGGCGTGGTGCGGATGAACGTCCAGAAGCAGCAGGCGGTCGCCGCGGAAGAAGCCCGGCAGGGCAAGAACCACCGGGAGCGGCTGGGCAGCCTGTTCCAGGACGCGAAGAACCTGGTGCGCGAGGGCAAGTGGGTCGAAGCGAAGGCGAAGCTGGAGGAGCTCCAGTCCGAGGCGCCGGAGTACCCGGGCGTGGCGGACTACCTCGGGCACGCCGCGCGCGAGATTCCCGTCCAGGAGAAGCTGACGGCGGCCAAGGAGGCCCTGGCGAAGAAGGAGCTGGGCAAGGCCGGTACGCTGCTGGCCAGCGCGGGTGAGAGCCAGTTCCTCTACGAGCAGGTGAACTCGACGAAGCGCGCGCTGTCGGAGGCCGCGGACACGCGCACGCGCGAGGCGCGCAAGCTGCTGGATGAGAACCAGCTCGACATGGCCAAGGCCATCACCGAAGACATCCTGGTGGCCTTCCCGGAGCACCGCGACGCCAAGCTCATCAACGAGCAGGCGGCGCAGGCCATCATCGTCCGTGACACGCCCAGGCCCGTGGTCCAGGGGCCGGCCCCCAAGCCGTGGGAGCCCGCCGTTGACCGCTTCCGCGACGGTGACATGTCCGGCGCGGTGGCCATCCTCAACGCGTGCATGGCGCGCACGCCGCAGTGCAAGAAGGTGCTCGGGCAGGTGACGGAGTTCGGCAACCTCTACAAGCGGTTGGAGGACCTGGACGCCCGGGGCCTGTCGAAGCTGATGTCGCTGGACAAGGACATCACCGGCGGCCGTCCCAGCAAGATGGCGCGCAACGCGGGGACGCGGGCGGCCACCATCTTCTACAAGGGCGCCACCGCGGCGAAGGCGGCGGGGCAGTGGAGCCGCGCCATGGACTACTCGCGCAAGGCGCTGCAGGCGGACCCCGGGCACGCGGGCGCCACCAACATCATCAGTGAGCTGAAGGCGAAGGCGAAGGACGTCTACCTCCAGGCCTACTCCCTGAAGGACGGGAGCCCCGATGAGGCCCTGCCCAAGTTCAAGGACGTGGTGGCGATGACGCCGCCGGATGACGAGTACCACGAGAAGGCGAAGTCCTGGGTCGAGAAGCTGTCCCGATGACCCGGCGCAAGGTGGGAGGCGGCACGCTGCCGCCAGTGGGCCAGCAGGGTGACCTGTTCGGCAGTGGCGCCTCCACGCCTCGTGCGGCTGGCGCGACGCGGAAGGCCGCGGCGCCACCGAAGCCTCCGCCGCCTCCGGTGGACGAGGACGGCACCTCGCTGCTGGGACCGATGGAGGGCGCGCCGCCTCCGCCGCCCAAGCCCGAGCGCGTGGTGCTGTCGGTGGGCGAGCTGACCCGCCAACTGAAGCAGACGCTGGAGTCGCGCTTCGCCCGCGTCATCGTGCGCGGCGAGGTGACGGGCTTTCGCGGGCCCAACGCGCGCGGCCACTGGTACTTCTCGTTGAAGGACGCGGGCGCGGCCATCGACGCGAAGGTGTGGGCCTCCATGGCGGCCCGCCTGCGCTTCGCGCTGCGCGACGGCATGGAGGTGATTGCCGAAGGCAGCGTGGACCTGTACGAGCCGCAGGGCCGCTACAGCCTCATCGTCCAGCGGCTGGAGCCGGTGGGCGAGGGCGCGCTGGCGCTGGCCTTCGAGCAGCTCAAGGAGCGGCTGGCCCAGGAGGGACTCATTGGTCCCGGGCGTGTGCGGCCCCCCAGGCCGTTGCCCTACCTGCCTCGGCGGATTGGCGTGGTGACGAGCCGGACCGGCGCGGCGCTCCAGGACTTCCTGCGCGTGCTGCATTCGCGCAACCCGCGGCAGAGCGTCCTGGTGGCGGATGCGCGCGTGCAGGGCGAAGGCTCCGCCGTGGAGGTGGCTCGCGCCATCGAGCGGCTGGCTCGCACGGACGTGGACGTCATCGTGGTGACGCGCGGTGGTGGCTCGGTGGAGGACCTCTGGACCTTCAACGAGGAGCGGGTGGCGCGCGCCATCTTCGCCTCGCCGGTACCGGTGGTGTCCGCCATTGGCCACGAAATCGACTTCACCATCTCCGACTTCGTGGCGGACCTGCGCGCGCCCACGCCCAGCGCCGCGGCGGAGCGCCTGGCGCCGGTGCTGGCCGACCTGGAGCTGACGCTGGCCACGCAGGCGGGCCGTCTGCGGCGTGCCATGGAGCGCCGGGTGCTGGAGCTGCGCGAGGAGCAAGGGCAGCTCGCGTCGCGGCTGGAGGACCCTCGGCGGGCCATCAACCACCAGCGGCTCCACCTGTCCGAGCAGGTGGAGTCGATGATGCGCGTGCTGCGGCCAGCCGTGCGGGGGCACCGCGAGGAGCTGCGGTCGCTGACCGAAAGGCTTCAGCGGGCGCGTCCCCAGGCCCGGCTGGGTGAGCAGCGGGCGCACCTGTTGAAGCTGGCCATGCGGCTGTCGGAGGCGGTGCGCGCAGGTGTGGCGACGCGGCACGGGGCGCTGGCGACGGCACGGCTGGGGCTCGAGAGGGCGTCACCAGCGGCCCAGGTGTCCCGCGAGCGCGCCCGGCTGGCCGCGCACCGGGCGCGGCTGCTGGCGCTCCAGCAGGGGGCCCTGGCGGATGCGCAGAAGCGTTTCCAGCGTCTGGAGGGACGTCTGGACGCGATGAGTCCGTTGAAGGTGATGTCCCGCGGTTATTCGGTGGTGTTCCGCCAGCGCGATGGCGCGGTGGTCCGCACGGGCGCGGATGTCCAGGTGGGAGAGCGCCTGGGGTTGAAGCTCGCGTCGAACGGGGCGAAGTCGCTCGGGGGATGTGAAGAAATCGAAGCCACCGTCACGGCGGTGAAAGGGCCGGTGGACTGCTGACGGGCCACCCTCTAGAGTCCCGCGCCCCATGCGGGGAGGTGGATGGAAGTGGCGAAGTCGGACAAGGCGCCCAAGGCGGACAAGGTAGCGGAGGCCGAGGTCCCCGAGCAGTACGGGGACGTGGTCTCCCGGCTCGAGGAGACGGTGGGCCGGCTGGAGAGCGGCAATCTCTCCCTGGAGGACTCGCTCAAGGCCTTCGAGGAAGGCATCCGGCTGGTGCGCCGGGGTGAGAAGCTGCTCACCGAGGCGGAGCAGCGCATCGAACAGCTCCTGCTGGACGAGGACGGAAACGACGTGGTGGCGCCCCTGTCGGTCGCCGCGCGTCCGGCGGCACCCGCGCCCGCGGCCCCTCGGGCCCCCGCTCCCCGCCCGCCCCCGGAGGATGACGTCCCCTTCTAGGTGCTCGGGCGCGTCCATTCCGGCATGTCGAAGCTGAAAATCACCATTGTCGATGATGACCGCGACACGCGGGAGCTGCTGGCGGCGGCCCTGGAGTACGAGGGCTTCGCCGTCACCATGGCGGCCAACGGCCTGCGGCTCATCGCGTCGCTCCAACTTCACCGGCCGCATGCCATCCTCCTGGACGTGAACATGTCCTGGATTGACGGCTTCGAGCTGTGCCGTGCGGTGAAGAAGAACGAGCAGTTCCGGGACATCCCCGTCATCTTCATCAGTGGCCGCGGGGAGCCCGAGGACAAGCGGCACGGCATGGCGGTGGGCGCCGCGGACTACTTCGTCAAGCCGCTGGACATGGACAAGCTCGTCAGCCGCATTCGCGAGCTCGTGCCCGCGCAGATTCCATAAGAGGAGCACGGACGCTCGTGGCAACGTTTCAACTGAACTCCTTCCTGGCCGCTCAGCAGGCGCGCGTCGAGTCCCTGCTGAACGAGCGCGTGGCGCGGCTCGGGCCTTCCGGGACGCCTCCGCAGCTCGCGGAGGCCATGCGCTACTCCCTGCTGGCCGGCGGCAAGCGCCTGCGCCCGGTGCTCTGCCTGGCCTTCGCGGACCTCGTGGCGCGCGGAAGCGCCGTGTCCGGGGTGGTGGGCGACGCGGCGTGCGCGCTGGAGTACGTGCACACGTACTCGCTGGTGCATGACGACCTGCCGGCGATGGACAACGACGACTACCGCCGGGGTCGGCTCACCAACCACAAGGTGTACGGCGAGGCCATGGCCATCCTCGCGGGTGACGCGCTGTTGACGGAGGCCTTCACGTTGGTGGCCAGTGGGCCTGAGAGCATGCGCGCCGCGCTGTGCCGGGAGCTGGCGGTGGCCTCGGGCGCGGCGGGCATGGTGGGCGGGCAGGTGCTGGACACCGCCGAGGACCGGCCGTCCGCGCTGGACTACCTCATCCGGATGCACCGCATGAAGACGGGCGCCCTCATCCGGGCCGCGTGCCGCATGGGCGTGCTGGCCAGCGGTGGAGACGCGGACGCATTGGCGCGCGCGGACACCTACGGTGACGCGGTGGGGCTGGCCTTCCAGATTGCCGATGACGTGCTGGACGTGACGGCCACGGCGGCGGAGCTGGGCAAGCCCGCGGGCGCGGACGCCGCGGCCGGGCGCTTCACCTTCCCGGCGGTGGTGGGCCTGGAGGCGTCGCGGAAGCTGGCGGACCAGAAGGTGGCCGAGGCCATCGCGGCCGTACGCCCCCTGGAGGGCGAGGACGGGCCGCTGGCGGCGTTGGCGCGCTACACGGTGGAGCGGAAGTCCTAATGTCGGAGTTGCTGTCACGCATCGGCTCGCCTTCGGACGTCCGCGCACTTCCCGAGGAGGCACTGCCGCTCCTGTGCCAGGAACTGCGCGAGGACATCATCTCCATCTGCGGCCGCGTGGGAGGCCACCTGGGGGCCTCCCTGGGCGCGGTGGAGCTCATCGTCGCGCTGCACCGCGTGTTCCATTCGCCCCAAGACGCGCTGCTGTTCGACGTGGGGCACCAGACGTACGCGCACAAGCTCCTCACGGGGCGGCGTGACCGCATGCACACGCTGCGGCACGCGGGCGGCATCGCGCCGTTCCTGGACCCGCGGGAGAGTCCTCACGACGCGCTGCTCGCGGGGCATTCATGCACGGCGGTGTCCGCGGCGCTGGGCGTGTTGGAGGGCCGGCGGCAGCAGGGGCACCGAGGCCACGTGGTGGCGGTGTTGGGCGACGGCGGCCTCACGGGGGGCCTTACATTTGAAGGGCTCAACAACGCGGGGGGGAGTTCCCTGCCGTTGGTCGTCGTCCTCAACGACAACCAGATGTCCATCAGCGCCAACGTGGGGGCCATCCCCGCGCTGCTGCGCACCCGCGAGGCGCGCGACTTCTTCGAAGGCCTGGGCTTCACCTACCTGGGCCCGGTGGATGGGCACGACCTGCCTGCGCTGATTCGCGCGCTGCGCGAAGCCCGTGCCTCGTCGCGGCCGGTGGTGGTGCACGCGCTGACGCTGAAGGGGAAGGGCTTTCCGCCAGCGGAGGCCGACGCGCAGACGCGTGGACATGCCATGGGCCCGTATGAGTGGCGGGACGGCAAGCTGGTGCGCTCGCGCGGTGGCCAGCGGACCTTCAGCGAGGCCTTCGCGGCGGTGCTCGAGGACGCGATGGCCCGAGACCCACGGGTGGTTGCGGTGACTCCCGCGATGTTGGAGGGCTCGGCGCTCAACGCGCTCAAGGCGCGCTTCCCGGACCGGGTGCACGACGTGGGCATCGCGGAACAGCACGCCGTCACCTTCAGCGCGGGGCTGGCCTTGGCCGGCGCGCGGCCGGTGTGCTGCATCTATTCGACCTTCCTCCAGCGCGCGTACGACCAGATCATCCACGACGTGTGTCTGCCGGGCCTGCCCGTCGTCTTCGCCGTGGACCGCGCGGGGCTGGTGGGCGCGGATGGGGCGACGCACCAGGGCACCTACGACGTGGCGTCCCTGCGCCCGCTGCCGGACCTGCACCTGTGGTCGCCCATGGTGGGGGAGGACCTGGCGCCCATGCTGGACACCGCCCTGGCGGCGCCGCACGCCTCCGTCATCCGCTTCCCTCGCGGCACGCTGCCGCCCCTGCCCGAAGGACTGAGCGCGGGTGAGGTGCCGCTGCGGGGGGCTCGCTGGCTGCTTCGCGCGGAGCAGCCCCGGCTCACGCTGGTGACGTTGGGGCCTCTGGGCATCGCCGCGCTGGAGGCCGCGCGGGGCGAGCCCGGCTGGAGCGTGCTGGATGCGCGCTGCGCTTCGCCTCTGGATGAGGCCGCCTTGCTGGAGGCCGGCCGGTCCGGTCATGTCGTGGTGGCCGAGGAGGGCACCACGCGCGGCGGGCTGGGCAGCGCGGTGCTGGAGCTCTTCGCGGCGCACGGGCTGATGGCCCGCGTCCGGTTGATGGGCATGCCCGATGCGTTCGTTCCCCACGGGGACGCGCGGGTTCAGCGCGCGGAGCAGGGGCTGGACGCGGCGGGCCTGCGGCGCGCGGGCCTGGCGCTGCTGGCAGGGGGCGGACGGTGAAGCCTCGCAAGGAACGGTTGGACGTGCTGGTGGTGGAGCGCGGACTGGCCGAGTCGCGCACCAAGGCCCAGGCGCTCATCCTGGCCGGCCAGGTGGTGGTGGGCGACCAGCGCGTGGACAAGCCCGGCACGCTGATTCCCCAGGAGGCGGAGCTGCGCCTCAAGGGCGAGGTGCTTCCCTACGTGTCGCGCGGCGGGCTGAAGCTGAAGGGCGCCATCGACCGCTTCGGGCTCGACGTTCGAGGCAAGGTGGCCGCGGACATCGGCGCGAGCACCGGCGGCTTCACGGACTGCCTGCTCCAGCACGGCGCCACGCGCGTCCACGCGATTGACGTGGGCTACGGACAGCTCCACGAGAAGCTGCGTACGGACTCGCGGGTGCGCTCGCGCGAGCGCGTCAACGCGCGCTACCTCACGGAAGAGGACCTGCCGGAGAAGGTCGGCGTGGTCGTCATCGACGTGAGCTTCATCTCCCTCACGCAGGTGCTGCCGTCGGTGCTGACGTACCTGGAGCCGGGCGGGCTGCTGGTGGCGCTGGTGAAACCCCAGTTCGAGGTGGGTCCGGACCGGGTGGGGAAGGGCGGCGTGGTGCGGGATGCCGCCGCCCGGCAGGACGCCATCGACACCGTGACGGCGTTCGTCCGCGAGCAGGGCCTGGAGGTGCTCGGGTTGATGGACTCCACGGTGCCCGGGCCCGCTGGCAACGTGGAGGCACTCCTCGTCGCCAGCAGGCCCTGAGTCCTCGCGCTACGGCCGGTAGCGGCGGTAGTCGGACAGGGGCAGCGTCTGCACCACGTCGAAGCCGGTGCGGATCCACAGACGGCCTTCCGGGTCGATGGCACCGCCCAGGCTGTCGACCACCTGGTGGCGGAACAGCTCGCGGGCCTCGCCGCCGGACGTCTGGTCCACGGCGACGATTTCGTTGGGCAGCGTCGGCGCGCCATCCAGCCCGCGGGCCGGCGCGTTGAGCAGGAAGAGCTCCGGCGAGTTGGGCCGCCGCAGCACCTGGAGCACGTTCAGCGCGCCATTCGCGTCGATGGAGCGGTTGTCCCGGTTGCGAATCTGCCCTGACGCGTCAAGGAACCAGACGCGTTGCTTGCCCATCGCGACGAGGCGCGAGGCGCCCGGGTGGTAGAGGATGCGCGCCAGCGGCACCGGGAGCGCGGGGCTGGTCCATTGGAGCCGAGCGCCCTCGCACTCGTCCTGGTTCGCGGCGCAGGCGATGACCTGCGACTGCTCCGAGCCGAGTTGGAGGCCCAGGAAGAGCGTGTTGCCCGTGTCGTTGAAGGCGCCCAGGGGGAGGCGCTCGTTGCGCGCGAAGGTCCGCAGCTTGTACGCGGCCCGGGCCGTTCCGCCCGCGCCCTGCTCACCCGTCTCGCCCGCGTACAGCTCGGTGACGGTGACGTCCGTGCGCGAAGCATCCGGTCCCGAGCCCAGGGACGCGATGAGAATCATCCCGTCCGCGCGAACCAGGGGCGGAGCGATGACGCTCTCCAGCGTCGTGGGCGCGTAGAGCCACTTGACCTCGGCCACGCTCTCCGACGTGCCGTTGGGGTTGTGGGACAGGCGGCGCACCTCGTCGATGCGGTTGACGATGATGGCGTCACCGCCTGGCAGCACGGTGAGCTGCGTGGGGCCGATGTCCGTCGTCGTGCGCGCGGTGATGCGCAGCTCGGCGTCCACGGCGAATGCGCCCACGTTCGGGGTCCACACCCAGCGCTTGCCACTGATGGGGTTGCGCTCGGTGATGACCGTCTCGGGAGTGCAGGCGATGGGCATCCCGACAGTGCCCGTCACCTTGCCGCTGAGGTCCACGCGGTACAGCGTGGGAATCTCCGTCGGCGGTTCGCCGCAGCCCACGAACGTGGGGTTTGCGCTGGTGCCGTCGATGACGAAGTGGTCGGTGACGACCTGTCCCGCGTTCTGCGGCTCCACGATGCGCCGCTGTACCGGGAAATAGGAGACCGGAGCGGGCTGCGAGCGGTTCGTGCGTCCGTCCGAGCACGTGGCCACCGCGTTCAGCGACAGGTTCGCGGCCAGGCCCACCGTGGCATAGGGGATGTCGTTGCGCTCCAGCGTCAGCGTCATGGTGCCGCCGCTGTGCGGGAAGGTCCGGAGCAGGGTCTCCCGGTCATTGACGTTGAGCGTCGAGCCGCCCTCGCAGCCAGACACCGTGACGATGACCTGGAGCTTGTCGTCGGAGATGATGCTCGCGGGCACCGTCAGGGCGACCTGGGGAGGATCCGGCGTGGGAGGGGGCGGTTCACTGCCGCCACAGGCGGCGGCCAGACTGCCGGCGACGATGAGTGCGGAGCGCCGCGCGCGCCGCGTCAGGGAAGGGTGGGCCATGGCGGCGACTCTAGCCGGTACGCGGCATCCCAAGCATCCAGGCCCGTTTGTCGGGGTGCCCGAATGGATTCTCGCTCTCCCCTGGGTACGGAACGTCCCCCAATGTCCGCGGGCTGTGGTAGTTCCGCCAGCGCCGTTGGGACCCTGTGCGGTGGGCGGCGTCACAGCGCCAGGGATGCGCCAGGAAGTTGCATGTGCAGCCCCACTGGCGCCTGATGGGCGGTAGGCAGGGCGGGCGGCCGTGCGCGGTCCGCGGGTGATTGGGAAGTGACGTCCATCGTGTACGCTCGACTCCCGGAGGGCTTGGGGGCGGCGGGGACCGACGTGGCCACATCCTCCCACCCATGCCCGCCGTTCTGGCTCCAGGGCGTGTTCAGCGGCATGATCGGGATCCGAACCATGAACTCTTTCGCACGCAGCGGGTTTTTGCAGCCTCTCTACCCGGCGCAATGTCGCCGGGGCTGGGGTTCACCGTGAGAGTCGAGATGCAGGCTGATCAGCGGGGACGCGTGCTGGTGGTGGCCGCCAAGGAGGCGGGCGATGCGCTCATGGAGCGGCTCACGTCGAGCGGCTACCAGTGTGCGTCGGCGGAGAAGGAGAGCGGCCTGGCCCAGGTCGCGGACACGTTGCAGCCAGAGGTCGTCCTGCTGGCGGTGACGGCGAAGCGCGCCGCGGAGATGCTGGAGTCGCTGCGCAAGGTGGACCGGCTCCAGCGCCTGCCGGTGCTGGTGGACCTGGGCCGCGCGCGCTCGGCGGAAGCTTTCAAGCGGCTGGCCGTGGACGATTGGATCCGCAGCGCCGACGAGGTGGTGCCCCGTCTGGAGGCCGCCCTGCGCGCAGGCCGGCTGCGTGACCGGGAAGAGCGGATCCGTCTGCGCATGGGGATGCTGCTGGAAATCACCCAGGCGGCCACCAGTTCGCTCGAGCTGGAGGAGATACTCCGCATCGCCGTGGACAAGGTCGGCCGTGTCACCGGGACGGACCGTTGCTCCGTGGTGCTGGTGGAGGGCAGCCATGCCCGCACCGCGAAGGTGGTGGCCACGCAGGAGGACCCGAGCCTCGTCCAACTGGACATCGAGGTGATGCGCTACCCGGAGCTGCGCCGCGCGCTGGAGACGCGGGAATCGGTGGTCATCGAGGAGGCGCAGCGCGACCCGCTGATGGCGGAGGTCCGCACCAACATCCTGCCGCTGGGCGTGAAGTCCATCCTGGTGCAGCCCCTCATCTGTCAGGGCGACCTGCTGGGGGCGCTGTTCCTACGGGTATCGCGCGCTGACGCGTCGTTCGGCCGGGACGAGCAGGAGTTCGCCCAGGCGGTGGCCGGTGTGCTGGCCAACTCCATCCGCAACGCGCGCCTGCACACCGCGGTGAAGAAGAAGCGCGAGGACCTGGAGGAGGCCTACGTCCAGCGTTACCAGGAGCTGAACGAGGCCAACCGCCGGCTGAAGGAACTCAACCGGCTCAAGGACGAAATCATCGCGGTGTGCAGCCACGACCTGCGCGCGCCGCTCCAGGTGCTCCTGGGGCACGGCCGGCTGTTGCAGGAGGGGCCGCTGGAGCCGCAGCAGCGCCAGTCCTCCGAGGCGATGATTCGCCAGGGAAAGAAGATCCTCGGCCTGGTGGAGTCGCTGCTGGAGAAGGGGAAGGGCGAGGCGGCGCGGCTGTCCATCGAGCCTCGCGTCCTGGATGTGGCGCAGCTCTGCCGCGACGCCGTCAACGAGCTGGAGATTCTCGCCGCGGACCGGGGCGTGTCGCTGCGCGCCGACTGTCCGGACAGCCTGATGCTCATCGGTGACGAGGTGAAGCTGCACGAGGTGCTGCAGAACCTCATCACCAACGCCATCCACCACGCGCGCCAGGACGGCGAGGTGGTGGTGAGCACCCAGCGCCTGGGCCGTCCGGACGGGGACGCGGCCAAGGTGTGCGTGCAGGACGACGGCGTCGGCATCCCGCCGGACGAGCTGCACCTCGTCTTCGACCGCTACCGCCACGGCGGCAAGGGCGGGACCGGCCTGGGGCTGGCTATCTGCAAGGAGTTCGTGGAGCTGCACGGCGGTGAAATCTGGGCGGAGAGCCCGCCCGACACCGGCTGCATCTTCGTCTTCACGCTGCCGCTGGCGCAGGAAGCGCCGCGCAACCCGCGTCCGCCGCCCGCCGCCGCGTCCACGCCGCAGGAGCAGCCGCGCGTGTTGGTGGTGGAGGACGAGCCGGAGATCGCCGCGGTGCTGTCGGAGGTGCTGCGCTCCAAGTACCGCGTGGAGGTGGCGCGCGACGGCGCGGAGGGCCTGGCCCGGGCGAAGGCCCAGCGGCCGGACCTGGTGGTCATGGACGTGTTCCTGCCCAAGCTGGACGGCCTGGACGCGGCCATGGCGCTCAAGTCCTCGACGGACACCGCGCGCATCCCCGTCATCCTGCTGTCCGCCCACCAGGGCGTGGCGGAGAAGGTCCGCTCGCTCAACCTGGGCGCGGTGGACTACATGAGCAAGCCGTTCAACGCGGTGGAGCTCCTCAACCGCACCGAGCGCGCCCTCAAGCTGCGCCAGGGTGAGCGCGAGCAGCAGGAGAAGGAGAAGAGCAGCGCCTTGCAGCGGCGCACCGGCAGTGACCCCGCCACGGGCCTGCACGACCGGCGCGGGCTGCTGCTGCGGCTGGAGCAGGAGGTGGCGCGCAGCCGGCGTTACCACCGCGCGCTCAGCCTCGCCGTGCTCCGGCCCGACCGGCCGGTGGAGCCGGTGCCGTCCAACATCGCCGATGTCATGCGCAAGCGGGTGCGCCACCCGGATGCCATCTCCCACCTGGGCGGAGGTGTGTTCGCCGTCGTCCTGCCGGAGTGCCAGGCGGAGGCGGCGCGCGCCGTCATCAGCCGCATGTTGCCGGATGTGGAGAAGGCGACGGACACGGAGTACCGGTCGGCGGTGGCGGATGTGAGTCAGGACAGCGACTCGGTCGAGAAGCTGCTGGAGAAGCTGGGCGCGCCGGCCCCCGAAGAGAGCTGAGGCGACTGCGCGCGGGACGGGCTCACGCTAGACTCAGGCTTGCGTGCGCCCCTCTCGCCTCCTCGTGTCCGCCCTGCTGGCCGTCCTCGTGGCGCCGGGTGTGTCCACGGCCGCCCCGTCACGGCGGCCGCGCGTGGACCCGGAGGCCATGCGAGAGGCCATCGACGCGGGCTCCACGGACGAAGGCCGCTACGCCTCCTCCGCCAGCTACACGAACTACCTCCAGTCCCGGCTGAAGCACCATGCCGGGGATCACCGGGGCGCGGTGGACGCGCTGCGGCTGGCCCTGGCCACGGATGATGGGAACCCGCTGTTGCTTACCCGGCTGGGGGAGGAGTACGCCCGTCTGGGCGATTTGACGCGCGCGGAGCGCGAGCTGCGCCGGGCCGTGCTGCGCGCCCCCGCCTACTACCCCGCGCACGTGCTCCTGGGCCGCGTTCTCACGGAGTCGAAGCGGTTCGCCCGGGCCCGCCTGCACCTGCGGCGCGCGGTGACGCTCAAGCCTCGCGAGCCGGAGGCGTATCTCGTCCTGACCCAGCTCCACCTGGAGATGGGGGCCCCGGACGAAGCGGTGAAGGTGGTGGACGCGCTGGCGTTGGCGCTGCCGGGGGAGGCCTCGGGGTACCAGCGCCTGGGGTTGGCGCTGGCGGAGCGGGGCGACACGGCGCGCGCCGAGCGCCTGCTGGTAGAGGCCGCCTCCCGGAACCCGGGTGACGTGGAGGTGCTCACGGCGCTGGCGCGGCTGTACGAAGACACCGGCCGGCCCGTGCAGGCGGAAGAGTCCCTGGCTCGGGCGCTGGAGCGGGACCCGGACAGCCGCGAGGTGCTGCTGGGCGCCGGACGCGCGGCGCTGAAGGCGGGCTCCGCCGTCCGGGCGCGGGCGTACTTCGACCGGCTGTTGTCCCTCTCCTCCGAGCCGGAGATGCCGGTACGGGTGGCCTTCAGCTACCTCGCCGCGCGCGAGCCCAGGGCGGCCGCGGAGGTGCTGGAGGCGGCGCGCCGGGGGGACCATGCGGACCCTCGGCTGGCCTACTACGCGGGGCTCGTCCATGAGCGGATGCGCCGCTTCGCCGACGCGGCGGAGGCCTTCGCTGGGGTGCCCGCCGAGGCGGATGTCTACGCCGACGCGCGCCTGCGCCGAGCCCGCAGCCTGTCACTCCTGGGCGAGCACTCCCGGGCCCTCACGCTCTTCCGGGCCGCGATGCAGGAGTCGCCAGCGGACGTGGAAGTCCGGATGCAGTTCGCCCGGGCACTGGAGCGCGGCGGCACGCCGAACCGCGCGGAGCTGCTCCTTCGCGAGGGCCTGTCCGCCGGTCCCTCCGCGGCGCTGTATGACGCCCTGGCCGCCACGCTCCATCGGCAGGGCCGGGGGCGCGAAGCACTGACACTGCTTCGCGAGGCGGTGGCCCGCTTCCCCCGGGACCAAGACTTGCTGTACGTGCTGGGCGCGGCCCATGAGCGGCAGGGCGACGTGACGGGCGCGCTGGCCCGCATGCGGGCGGTGCTGGCTGTGTCACCGGACCACGCCGCCGCGTTGAACTTCCTGGGCTACCTGCTGGCGCAGGCGGGGCAGAACCTGGACGAGGCCGAGCGGCGCGTGCGGCGGGCCCTGGAGCTGCGACCGGACACCGGGGCCTACCTGGACTCACTGGGCTGGGTGTACTTCCGCAGGGGAGACTACGCCCGGGCCGTGGACGCGCTGGAGCGGGCCTCCACGCTGGCTCCCGACGAGCCCGTCATCCTCGAACACCTGGGAGACGCCTATCAGCAGGTGGCGAGGACGGACGACGCCGCGGCCGTCTGGCGGCGCGCCCTGGAAGTGCTGACGCTGGACCCCGAGTCCGCCGAGCCTCCCGGCCAGCGCGCCGCGTTGGAGCGCAAGCTCAATGCGCTACCCACGCGTGCGCCAGACCGCTAAGTTGGTGGGCCTATGGCGCGTAGCGACGAGGGCTTCTTTCCCGGCAGGGACGGGACACGACTGTACTGGAAGTCCATCCTTCCAGACGCCGAGCCCCGCGCGCATGTCGCGGTGGTGCACGGGTATGGTGACCACTTCGGGCGCTATGGCTTCGTGACGGAAGCACTGCTGGCGGACGGCTTCGCGGTCCACGGCTTCGACTACCGGGGCCATGGCAAGGCCGACGGGCGCCGGGCCTACTGCGAGAAGTGGCCGGACTACCTGGAGGACCTGGAGGTCTTCTGGGAGCGGGTGCGTGCGGTATCGGAGGGCAAGAAGGCCTTCGTGCTGGCGCACAGCCACGGCGGCCTGATGTCGGCGACGTGGGCTTCCAGCCGGCAGGTGGAGGGGTTGACGGGGCTGGTGCTGTCGGCGCCGTACCTCAAGCTGGCCATCACCCCGCCGGCCTCGAAGCTGATGGCCGCGCGCGCGGTGGGCAAGCTGGTGCCATGGCTGAGCATCTCCTCCGGGCTGAAGGTGGAGGACCTCACCCATGACACCGACGTGCAGCGGGCCACCCGGGAGGATCCGCTCCACCAGGCCATCGCCACGCCCCGGTGGTTCGTCGAATCGACCCGGGCGCAGGGCGAGGCCGTGCTGCTGGCGCCGAAGATTCAAGTGCCGCTGTTCGTCCTGTGTGGCGCGGAGGATGGGGTGGCCGCTCCGGCGGCGGCGCGGGAGTACTTCGAGCGGGCGGGGTCGCCGGACAAGAAGTTCAAGGAGTACCCCGGAATGCGGCATGAGCCGCTCAACGAGGTGGGCCGTGCGGAGGTATTCCGGGATATCTCCGGCTGGATCTCCGCGCATCTCTGACATAATCAGGTCGCCCGGCTCCTAGGGAGGAGCTGGCGCTGGGTGAGGTCACCGCATGGCAACGGGTGAAACGGGCATCATCGGCAAGGGCATCGTCATCAAGGGCAACCTCACGGGAGGTGGGGACCTGGTGATCGAGGGACGTGTGGAGGGGCAGATTGCCCTGAAGAACCACCTCACCATCGAGAGCACCGGCAAGGTGCAGGCGGACATCCGCGCCGAGGAGTTGACCATCAACGGCGAGGCCAGCGGCAACATCGACGCCTCGTCGCGCGTGGCCATCAACGCCTCGGCCAAGGTGGCCGGCGACATCAAGGCACCTCGCGTCGTCATCGAGGACGGGGCTGTGTTCAACGGCTCCATCGAGATGGACGTACGGCTTCCTGACGACATTTGAGCTTCACGCCGCGCACGGCACGGCACACACCTTTCGAGAGGCGGACAACACTCATGGCGAATACGGTCATTGGCTCGAGCATCGTCATCGACGGGGAGATCTCCGGCGACGAGGACCTGGTCATCCAGGGCACCGTGAAGGGGAAGATTTCCCTCAAGGAAAGCCTCTACGTAGAGGGCAGCGGCGTCGTCGAGGCCGACATCGAGACGCAGAACGTGGAGATCGCCGGCCGCGTCACGGGCAACATCGTCGCCAGCGACAAGGTGGAGCTGAAGACGGACTGCCGCGTGGTGGGAGACATCAAGGCGCCTCGAATCCTCATCGCCGACGGTGCCTCCTTCAAGGGCAACGTCGACATGGACATGAAGGAGCGCTGATTCGTGGCCACCGCGAAGGAGCTCTCAGCGAGCAGCAACGTCGACAACACCGTGGTGGGGCCTTCCATCCTCATCAGCGGCCGGTTGACGGGCGACGAGGACCTCACGGTCCGAGGGCGCGTCGAGGGTGAGCTGACGCTCAGCCGCACCCTCATCGTGGAGCCCTCGGGCGTGGTGAAGGCCAACGTGGCGGTGAAGAACGCCATCGTCAGCGGCGTGGTGGTGGGCAACATCAACGCCACCGAGAGCGTGGAGCTCACCCGCGAAGGCCGCATGGTGGGCGACATCCGCGCCCCGCGCGTCATCATCGTCGACGGGGCCAGCTTCCGTGGCCGCGTGGACATGGGTGACGTGGAGCCGGGACGTCTGCCGGCCGAGCGCCCCGCGGTGGTCCGCCCCACGGCGGTGACCCGGCCCACGGCGACGCCCGCGCGTCCGACGATTCCGGCCGCACGGCCCATGCCTCCGCCGCCGCCGTCGCGGCCCTCGCCGCCTCCTCCGCCCGCGCGCCCCTCGGCGCCTCCCGCGGTGACGCGCCCCTCGGCGCCCATCACCCGTCCGGGGTTGGGTGGCCTGGGAAGCAAGCCGCTGCCGCCGCCTCCGCCGACCCGCGTGGAGCGGGCGGAGCCGCAGGCTGAGCAGGCGGGCTCTGCCGAGCCGCCAACGCCAGTCCTGGTGGGTGCTGGCGCGAAGAAGAAGGTCGTGGTGAAGAAGAAGACCCGCTAGCGCGCACGGCCCGCGCCGCCAGTTGTTGGCGGTGCGGGCGCGTGGGCTTTTCAGGGGTGCCACCATGGACGCCGAGCACAGGGTTGATGGACAGGATGGGACGGCGGGTGCTGGGCCCGAAGGTGGCTCGCAGGCGTCGTCCGGACAGGATGGCGGCCAGGGCGGTGCCGTGAGCGCCGCGCCGCACGCTTCGGGGGGCTCCTCGGAGCCACAGGGCGAGCACAAGCGCGAGGACGCGTCACCGGCGTCCGGTGGTGAGCACCGAGCCGAGGGCACGCCACCCGCCGAAGGTTCGGAGCCGCGATCCGAGGGCACGCCTTCCGAGCAGGGCGTTGCGCAGCGCGCTGAGGGCTCGCCTTCCGAGCAGGGCGCTGCGCATCGCGCCGAGGGCACGCCTTCGGAACAGGGCGCTGCGCATCGCGCCGAGGGCACGCCTTTGGAACAGGGCGAGCCCCAGGACGCCGGCTCTGCGCAGGGGCAGGGCGGTGAGCCTCCCGTCGCCAGTGGCGACACACAGGGCGAGGGCGCACGTCCGCACGATGCGGGCGGGGAAGCGCCGGGCTCCGCGGACGCCTCCGGGAGCGAAGGTTCAAAGGACCAGGCAGGTTCGCAGGAAGGTGGACTGCAGGCCGAGGGCACCACGTCCCACGGTCAGGCGGAGCCACCTGCCAAGGATGCGTCTCATGCGCAGGGCGAGCACCAGGCCGTGAGTGAGTCCCACGGGCAGGACGGAAACGAATCAGGAGGCGGGGCCGTCGCCAACGCGGAGACACGTGCCGAGCAGGCCCCCTCCGACGGCGAGGCCCGTGCCACGCCCGGGCTGGACGAGCGCCCCCACGGCGCGTTCTGGACGGGTGAGGCCGACGGGGACAAAGCCAGCGACGCTGACGAGGAGTCGCGGGAGGACGTCCTCTCGGAACCCGAGCAGCGGCTTTCGGGCCGGGTGACGACGGTGCTCCTGCCGCTGGAGAAGCTGCAGGACGAAAGCGCATTCAAGCTTCGCCCGGAAGGCGACGTGTCGGGGCTGGCCACGGACATCGCGCGGCTGGGGCAGTTGTTCCCGGTGGACGTCCGCCCGGCGGGGGAAGACCGCTACCAGCTCGTCTGCGGATTCCGGCGGGTCGCGGCGCTGCGCTTCCTCAAGCGGGACGCCGTGCAGGCGCGGATCCACCTGCGGCTCTCGGACGAGGACGCGCTGGTGATGTCGCTGGCGGAGGCGATTCACGCCACGCCGGTGGGCCCGGAAGTCCTGGAGGCGAAGCGCGACGAGCTCGATGCGCAGGGGCGCTTGAGCGCGGCCGTTCGCGACATGCTGGAGAAGGCGCTCGCCACCGAGGACACGCTGGCGCCGGAGGGCGTCGAAGAGGAGATTGACGCCGACGAGCTGGCGCAGGAAGTGGCGCAGCGGCTCGGGGCCATCAATCAGGACCTCTCGCTGCTGGCGGACGTGTTCGCCGCGCTGGATGAGTCGCGCAAGGCGGAGCTCCTGATGCAGCTCCGCTACTCGTCCGAGCTGGTCACCTATCTGGAGGGGCTGTAAGCCATGGCGGAACCGCTCGTGCGCGACCGTGCCCGGCTGTTGGAGCTGCTCACCGAGCGCTCCTTCGAGCAGCGCCGCGTGGTGCTCTCGTCCGGCAAGGAGTCGGACTTCTACATCGACTGCAAGCGCACGGCGCTGCTGGCCGAGGGGCACTTTCTCATTGGCCGGCTGTTCCTGGAGGCCATCCGGCGCGAGGCCCCGGAGGCCGTGGGCGTGGGCGGGCTGACGTTGGGTGCCGACCCGTTGGCGTCCGCGGTGAGCCTCACCGGCTATCTGTCCGGCACGCCGCTGGCGGCCTTCATCGTGCGCAAGGAGCCCAAGGGGCACGGCACGGGCCAGTGGATTGAAGGCCTGAGCGGGCTGGGGCAGGGCGCGGCGGTGGCCATCGTGGAGGACGTCGTCACGACGGGAGCCTCCACGCTGAAGGCCATCGAGCGGGCCCAGTTGGAGGGCCTGAAGGTGCTGGGCGCCTTCGCGCTGGTGGACCGGTTGGAGGGTGGGCGTGAAGCCGTGGAGGCCTCGGGTCACCGGCTCCACACGCTCTTCACCCGCAAGGACTTCATTCCGTGAGGCGTCCGTTCATCACTGCGGCGCTGCTGGGGCTGCTCGCGGGCTGTGTCACCACGCCGCCCACGGCCATCAGTGATCCGCCGCCGTCGCTGCCGGATGAACACGCGGAGCATTCCTACCGGAAGATTCTCGCGCGCTACACGGGACAGAAGGAAATCTACGACGGCTTCGACACGCGCGTGTTCGCGGGCGTGACGCTGCAGACGCTGTCCTTCCGCGAGGCGCGCGTGCATCGCCAGGCCGCCTTCCAGCAGCTGCCCACGGTGAAGGTGGAGCAGATGCTCGCCGATGAGCAGGCGAAGGCCGCGCAGGCCCACGAGTTCTTCCTGGGCGTGCACTTCAACGACTTCGTCTACGCCGACTTCGACTCCAAGCACTCCATCTGGCGCCTGGCGCTGGTGACGCCCGCTGGCGAGGTGACGCCCTCGCGCATCCGCCGGCTGGGCCGGGTGAACATGCAGACGCGGGCGTACTACCCGTACACGTCGATTTTCTGGGTGGGGTGGGAGATTCAGTTCCCCACGCAGATGTCCGACGGGAGCCCCGTTATTCCGCCCGGCACGGAGACGGTGACGTTCCGCATGGCTTCGTCGTTGGGCAAGGCGGACATGCAGGTGCGCGCGCAGTAGCGCGGCTCACGTCTGGCTGGTGCGCTTCAGCCACTTCTCGGCGGGCGGCATCGTCGGGCCCGCCAGCAGCCGGTCCACCAGGGCCGTGGGCGACGCGCTCACGGCGAAGGGCGCGGCCTGCTCCATGGGGACGAAGCCTTCCTCCGCGTGGTGCCGGGCCATGGCCAGCAATGGCTGGAAGAAGCCGCGCGTGTCCAGCAGTCCCATGGGCTTGCGGTGCAGGCCGAGCTGGGCCCAGGTCACGATTTCGAAGAGCTCGTCGAGCGTTCCAAAGCCTCCGGGCAGGGCGATGAAGGCATCCGAGCGCTCCGCCATCATCGCCTTGCGCTCGTGCATGGAGCCGACGGAGTGCAGCTCCGTGAGGCCCCGGTGGGCCAGTTCCTTGGCGCCAAGGAAGCCAGGCAGCACGCCCACGACGTTGCCACCAGCGGCCAATGCGCCGTCCGCCACCGCGCCCATGAGCCCCACGCTGGCGCCGCCGTAGACGAGCGTCAGTCCTCGCCGCGCCAGCTCGGCGCCCATGCGTGTGGCGGCGTCCATGTACTCCGGACGCGCGCCGGGCCGGGAGCCGCAGAACACACAGACACTTCGCACTTCCATGTCAAAAGCCTCCACGCCGCTCGGGGTGGGCTGCGTAGAGCGCCACCACCACGGAGAGAAAGAGAAGGATGGGCAGGGCGCGCGCATAGACCTGCCGCCCCATGCGCAGGGCCAATCCGCAAGGCAGGCCGAAGAGGAAGCCGCCCAGATGCCCCGCCCAGCTCACGAAGGGGAGCAGGCTGAGGACAGCCACCTGCGCCAACCAGATGAACAAGTCCCGGCGGCCCTCGCGTGTGGCGACGGGCAGCATGGCCCCCGCCCAGCCGAGAATCATTCCGGACGCGCCCACCGTGGGCACGTCGAAGTCGAAGATGAGTGAGAAGGTGGACGCCCCCAGCGCCGTCACCAGCGACAGGCCGAAGAAGCGCAGGCTGCCGATGCCTCGCTCCAGCGTGAAGCCGAGCGTCACCACCACCGACATGTTGAAGAGGAGGTGGAGGGGACTGCCGTGCTCCAGCACCGCGCCCAGCAGCCGCCAGTACTGGCCCGCCTGCACGAAGGGGCCGTACAGGCCCAGGGGCGGAATCTGCATCCGCCCGTGCTCGCTCCGGACCACCTGGGAGATGGGCAGAACCTGCTCGGCCAGGAAGAGCGACACCGCGCAGGCGATGAGCGCGTAGCACACCCAGGGCCGCGGCTGCGGTGGGCCTGGCACCGGTGGGCCAGGGGGCTGCGCGCCGGTGCCTTCACCGCCCGAGGCGGAGGAGGGGGCATCGAGAATGCGTCGTGGACGGGAGGACATTCGGGCTCACGGCTCCCTGGACACGACGGTGTCTCGCAGCCAGCGGTGGTCGTCCGGGTGCGGGTAGTCCAGCGTGTAGTGGAGGCCGCGGCTCTCCTTGCGGCGGCTGGCGCAGTCGACGATGAGGTAGGCGACGTCGGCGATGTTCCGCAGCTCGATGACGTCGCGAGTCACCTTGAAGCGCCAATAGTAGTCGCGAATCTCCTCGCGCAGCAGCTCCAGCCGGCGCCGCGCGCGCATCAGCCGCTTGTCCGTGCGGACAATGCCGACGTAGTTCCACATGAGCCTGCGAATCTCGTCCCAGTTGTGGGTGACGACGACGCTCTCGTCCGACTCCACCGCGCTGCCCGAATCCCAGGGCGGCGGGTCCTCGGAGGGAGTGGGCTGGGCGCGCACTTCTTCGGCGGCGACCTGCACGGCGCGGTGGCCGAAGACGAGCCCTTCCAGCAGCGAGTTGGACGCGAGCCGGTTGGCGCCGTGCAGGCCCGTGCAGGTGACTTCACCAATGGCGTACAGGCTGGGCACGTTGGTGCGCCCCTCCAGGTCCGTCACCACGCCGCCGCACATGTAGTGGGCCGCCGGGACGACGGGGATGGGCTGCACCGCCATGTCGATGTTGAACGCCTTGCAGGTGGCGTAGATGTTGGGGAAGCGCTCGGCGAGGAAGGCGCGTCCCAGGTGCGTCATGTCCAGGTAGACGCAGTCGTCGCCCGTGCGCTTCATCTCCGCGTCGATGGCACGCGCCACCACGTCACGCGGCGCGAGCGCGCCCATGGGGTGGTAGCGCTCCATGAAGGACGCGCCGCTCTTGAGCTTCAGCTTGCCGCCTTCGCCGCGCAGCGCCTCGCTGATGAGGAAGCTCTTGGCCTCCGGGTGGTAGAGGCACGTGGGGTGGAACTGGTAGAACTCCATGTTCGCCACCTTCGCGCCCGCCCGGTACGCCATGGCCACGCCGTCACCCGTCGCCACGTCCGGGTTGGACGTGTACAGGTACACCTTGCCAGCGCCGCCGGTGGCCAGCACCGTCACCTTGGCCAGGAAGCGCTCGATGACGCCGTCCTCCAGCAGGGCGTAGACCCCCAGACACCGGCTGACCCCAGGGGAGGGGACGCGCCGGTCCTGGATGAGGTCGATGGCGGCCGTCTGCGGGAAGAAGGTGATGTTGGGGACTTCGTCACACGCGGCGAGCAGCGCGCGCTGCACCTCGCGGCCGGTGATGTCGCCCGAATGGATGATGCGGCGCGCGGAGTGGCCCCCCTCGCGGGTGAGGTCGAATTCGCCGGTGATGCGGCGGTTGAACTCCGCGCCCAGGTCCGCCAGCTCCTGCACACGGCTGGGGCCTTCCTTCACCGTGACTTCCACCGCGTCGCGGTGGCACAGCCCCGCACCCGCCACCAGCGTGTCCTCGATGTGGGCCTCAAAGGTGTCAGGGGGCGCGAGCACGCTGGCGATGCCGCCCTGGGCATAGGCCGTGTTGCTTTCGAACCGGTCGCGCTTGGTGAGGATGGCCACCGTGCCATGGCGGGCCGCCTGGAGGGCGAACGAAAGACCCGCCACGCCGCCTCCCAGGACGAGGAAATCGAACCGATGGGGCATGGTGAGCAGCCTTAACGACTGTAAGTGCTGGAAACAAGGCGTTTTCTTGAGGACTTTCCCGCGGATGTCTAAGGTTCGTGGGCCGATATGCGTGCCTATTCCGCGTTCCTCTCCGTCGCCGTGCTGGCCCTGCCCTTGTCGGCGGGGGCGGATGCCATCTACCGGTACGTCGAGAAGGACGGCACCATCATCTATACGAACGTGCAGCCCTCGGGCAGCAAGCGGGCCAAGACGCTGAAGGGCACGTTCACCAAGGCCCCCGCGAAGAACACGCCGGTGGTGGGCCGCAAGCGGACCCCGCCGGAGTTGGATCCGCACATCACCGCCGCGGCGCTGCGCTACCGCATCCCGCCGGCGCTCGTGCGCGCCATCATGCACACCGAGAGCAACTTCAACCCCAACGCGCTCAGCCACAAGGGCGCCAGCGGGCTGATGCAGCTCATGCCGGCCACGGCGACGGACATGTACGTGAAGGACATCTTCAACGAGCGCGACAACATCGAGGGCGGCGTGCGCTACCTGCGCGTGCTCGCCAACATGTTCGACGGCGACATGGTGAAGATGGTTGCCGCGTACAACGCCGGCCCCGAAGCGGTGAAGCGCTACGGTGGCAAGGTGCCCCCCTACGAAGAGACGCAGGGGTACGTGCGCAAGGTGCTCAAGCTCTACTACCACTACAAGGAGCGCGAGGCGGCCGTCTCGAGCGGCCCCAGCGAGCCCACATCCCAGAATGACGACGCGCGCGAAGGGGCGGGGGGAGACGAGCCCCGCTGATGATGAGTTCCTCCAGCAGCTCTCCCGCGGTGGCGAGCTGTTGGCCGCAGGCAGGGTCCACGAGGCTCAGCCGTTCCTGGAGCGTGCCCACCAGCTCCAGCCCCGCATGGAGAAGGCGCAGAACCTGCTGGGCCTCTGCTACTTCAAGCTCGGCCTGTACGACAGGGCGGCCGAGCTGTACGAGATGCTGGTGCGCGACAACCCGGTGGACCCGACACTGCGGGTCAACCTGGGCCTGGTGTACCTGAAGACGTCCGCGCTCCAGCGCGCGGCGCGCGAGTTCGAGACGGCCACCGACCTGGCCCCCGAGCACCAGAAGGCCCAGAACTACCTGGGCCTCACCCTGGCGCAGATGGGCGAGTACGGCCGCGCCCGCGAGCACTTCCTGCTCGCTGGCAGTGACGTCATGGCGGAGAAGATGTCTCGCGCCATCGCGGGGGAGAGCTACGCGAAGCCGGCCGCCGCCGCCACGCCGCCGCCCCGCAGCGCGCCGGTGGAGCCCCGTGTCGCCGAGCCGCCGCCGCCCGCCGCCGAGCCGGAGGAAGAAGAGGAGATTCGCTTCGCCGAAGACGAGGGCCCCAGTGCCCTGTCCGACGCCTCGGCGTCCGAGGCGACGGAAGCCGCGGCTGACAGTGGCGTGGCGCGGGAGGCGCCTCCCGAGTCGACCTTTGATGAGACCTCCGAGGCGGTGGCCGCGAGCGTGCCGCCGGCGCCCGTGCCCCTGACGCGGTTGCATCTGCGCAAGATGCCCGCGACGTCGCTGGCGCCCACGTCTCCGGCGCCGGAGTCCTCACCCGCTCCGGACGGCGGGCGGTCGTCGCTGGCCGAGCTCGCCGGTGCGGTCGTCCTTCCCGGCGCGGAGGCGTCGCGGCCCTTCGGCGCGGGGCCGGGCTGCTACACCGTGACGGTGGAGGGGGAGCTCCTGACGCGCCTGGATGGCTTGGTGGCGCTGGCGGGGCAGCTCTCCTTCCAGCCGGAGATGAAGCGGTTCCGGGGCCGGGCCACGGACAAGTCGTTCGGGGAAGGGGCGGCGCGGATGGTGCGTGCCCGGGGGCAGGGCGTGCTCTACCTGGAGCCGGCCGCGACCCGTACTTTCCTGGCGGTGGACCTGGGCGAGGACTCCGCGTACTTCCGCGACGAGTGCGTGTTCGCCTTCGAGGAGCCGGTCATGTTCGAGAACGGACGGGTTCCGTCGGACATCGCGCCGGACCTGGACCTGGTGCACCTGCGAGGGCAGGGCCAGGTGCTCTTGAGCCTCCCGGGGCCGCTGCGTGCGGTGGCGGTGCGCCAGGAGCAGCCGGTGACGGTGCCGCTGACGCACCTGGTGGGCTGGCAGGGCAACCTCACGCCGCGCATGGTGCCCGTGCTCAAGTCCCCCTCTGGGGAGCCGCTGCGGGCGGCGGTGGAGCTGGGCGGTGAAGGTTTTGCCCTCATCGCCCTCGGTGTCCGCTAGAAGGGCCCCTGCCATGGCCACGGACCGAGCGGCGCGGAAACAGCGGAAGCGAGAGGAGCGCGCCCGGAAGCGCGCGGCGCGCAAGCCCAGCGTGTTGGTGCAGGAGTTCTGGAACCTGCCCAACATGCTCACGTTGGGGCGCATCCTCATCATTCCGCTCTTCGTGTGGCTGACCTACGACGCGGACCCCCTCAACTCGCTGTTGGCGGGGCTCGTCTTCGCGGTGGCCGCCATCACCGACGTGGTTGATGGCTACCTCGCGCGGAAGTGGAACCTCATCACCGTGGTCGGCAAGTTCATGGACCCGCTGGCCGACAAGCTCATCGCCATGGCGGCCCTGGTGATGATGGTGCGGCTGGGGCGCATCGCCGCGTGGGTCGTCATCGTCCTGCTGGCGCGGGAGCTCATCGTCAGCGGACTGCGCACCATCGCCGCCAGCGAGGGCATGGTCATCGCCGCGGGCCAGGAGGGGAAGTGGAAGACGTCCCTCCAGCTGGTGGGCATCATCTCGCTCTGCGTCCACTACGTGCATCCACTGGAGTTCGGCACCTTCTCCGTGCCGGTGGACTACAACCTGGTGGGCCAGGTGCTCGTCTACCTGTCTGGTGCCTTCTCGGTGTGGAGCGCGGTGGTGTACTTCCGGGCGTTCCTGGCCATGCTGGCGAAGCGTGGGGGGGAGCCTGACCCCACGAAAAGTGTTTGACGGGTCCGGAAGGGCTCTGTATACCCCACCTCACTTCCGGCCCGGCGGTCACACGACGGTGACGGAAGCGCGGCACCTGATGCGGGAATAGCTCAGCGGTAGAGCATCGCCTTGCCAAGGCGAGGGTCGAGGGTTCAAATCCCTTTTCCCGCTCCAAAATCGGGCCCTCTGGAAACCCAGAGGGCCTTTTAGTTTGCAGGGTCTGACGCGGGAATAGCTCAGCGGTAGAGCATCGCCTTGCCAAGGCGAGGGTCGAGGGTTCAAATCCCTTTTCCCGCTCCAAATTGAGGCCCTCTGGGAAGCCAGAGGGCCTTTTGTTTTTCCGGTGTCCTGGTGGCTCAGGCGCTGGAGCCAGGGCCGGACATTCGCTCGGTTGATGGCTTGCTCTTCAAATGAGCAGCCATCCGAGGGCGTCAGCAGAGTGGGGCCGGGGCGCCGGGCGTCCTCGCAACAGCAAGCGGCCCTGCTATAGAAGGCCCCCTCATGATTCGGCTCGTCCGTGAACTGTATCAGTACCGGGGCTTGCTCATCAGCCTCGTCCAGCGGGAACTGAAGGCGCGTTATCGCGGCTCGTTCCTCGGCTTCCTGTGGACGTTCCTGAATCCGACGCTCCACATGCTGGTGTACGTGCTGCTGTTCACCGTGGTGATGCGGCAGAACATCCCCAACTTCCCGTTCTTCATGTTCGTGGGCTTGCTGCCGTGGATTTGGTTCTCCACGTCGGTCGGCGGCGGGGCCAGCGCGATCAGCGACCGACGGGACTTGCTGACCAAGGTCCGCTTCCCGGCCCAGGTGCTGCCCACGTCGGTGGTGGTGACGAACCTCTGCAACTTCGTCTTGTCGCTTCCGCTGATGTTGGTGCTGGGCATGGCCTATGGACAGTGGCCGACCTGGCACGTGGTGTTGTTCCCGGTGGTGGTGCTCATCCAGCTCACCTTCACGCTGGCGCTGACCTACATCCTGGCGGCCATCAACGTGACGTTCCGGGACCTGCAGCACATCGTCAGCAACCTGCTGACGCTGTGGTTCTTCGCCACGCCGGTGCTGTATCCACTCTCCACCATCCAGGATGAGAGCGCCCGCTCGTTGATGCTGGCCCTCAATCCCATGGTCAGCCTGATGACGTCGTACCAGGCCATCTTCTACGAGCACCGGCTTCCGGACGCAGAGCCCTTGATGGCGCTGGCGGCCGTCTCCGCGGTGCTGCTGTGGGCCGCCTCGTCCATCTTCGAATCCCGCCGCGAAGAGTTCGCGGAGTCCATCTGAGCGTCGGCATGCCTGAATCCATGGACGCCATCATCCTGAAGGACGTCGTGAAGAGCTTCCGGAAGCGGACCATCCGGGGCGAGTACACGACCTTCAAATCCGAGCTGCTCCGCTGGTTGCGCGGCAAGCGCCAGTCGCGTGATGCGAGCCTCATCACCGCGCTGCGCGGCATCAACCTCTCCATTCCCAAGGGCAAGACGGTCGGCATCATCGGGCGGAACGGCTCGGGGAAGAGCACGCTGCTCAAGCTCATCACCGGCATCTACACACCGACCTCCGGCGACCTGCAGATCAACGGTCGCATCTCCGCCTTGCTGGACCTGGGCGCTGGTTTCCATCCGGACTTCTCCGGACGGGAGAACATCCTCATCAACGGCATCATCCTGGGCATGACGCGCGCCGAGGTCCGGGCCCGGATGGATGAAATCATCGCCTTCAGTGAGCTGGGCGAGTTCATCGACGAGCCGGTGCGCACCTACTCCAGTGGCATGTACATGCGCCTGGCGTTCGCGGTGGCCACGCACGTGGACCCGGACATCCTCATCATCGACGAAATCCTCGCCGTCGGGGACGAGCACTTCAGCAAGAAGAGCCTCGCCAAGATGATGGACTTCAAGCGTCAGGGGAAGACCATCGTCCTGGTGACGCACGAGCTGGGCACCGTGGAGCGCTGGTGCGACCTGGCTGCGTGGATTGATGGCGGCTACGTCCGCCGCGTAGGCAAGCCCTCGGAGGTCACCGCCGAGTACCGTGAGGCCATTTCCCTGGCGGAGGCGCAGTCCGCCGCCTTCACGCCTCCGGCGCTCACGGAAGGGGGCGGTGCGCTGCCGCAAGTCCCCGCCGAATCGCTGCCCGCCGAAGGGCCCGTCCGAATCCACCGGGTGCAGTTGCTGGATGCTCGGGGCGAGCCCCTGGAAGTCCTGTCTCCGGAGGAGGGCCTGGAGGTCCGCGCGGAGTTCTCCGTGGAAGGGCCGTGCGAGGACGTGGACTTCCACGTGCGGCTGCAGGCCGCGGACGGACGCACCCTGTATGAGACGAGCACGCGCCGAGAGGCGGTGGTGCTCTCTCGGATGCCGAACCAGGGCGTGCTTCGTTTCGTGGTCGAGCGCCTGGGGGCGCTGGGGGGCGACTACGCCCTGGTGGTGTCGGCTCGGGCCTCGAAGGGTGAGTCGTCCGGGCGCTGTGCGTTCCGGGTGGAGTCGGCGACCGAGGAGGAGGGGGTGTTCCGTCCTCCTCACCGGTGGCTGGTGGAGCCGGGTGCCAACTCCCAGGCGGGCGTCTCATTCGAGCCGGGCACGTCTCCGCGTGTGGAGGTGGGATGAAGGTTCAGGAGCGCGCCGGTACCCAGGGGGAAGGGTGAGTCATGTGGCAGAAGTGGGCTGATGTGACGCAGGGGCACGTGGCTGCGCCGGGGCCGGGAGATTTCGCGCAGATGGTGGCTGTCCTCCGGAAGGTGCTGGAGGAGCGTCAGCCGTGCGCGCCCGAACAGTGTGATGAGCGCAGCGCCCTGGAAGGCGCGCTGCGCCTGGCGACGGAGCACCTCCACCGCGCGCTCCCTGACGGCGGCCAGGGCCTGTCCTCGCTCCAGGAAGCCGCGAGGCTGGCGGACCCGGCTGCGTTCTCCATCCCCGCGTCGCATCGGGCGCGGGGGGGCACGCTGGTGACGTCCGCCAAGCGTGCCTTCGTCAACGGGTTGGAGCCGTTCCACATCGAGATGCTTCGACCCCAGGGGAACTTCAACCGCGCGCTCGTGCGGGTGCTGGAGTACCTGACGGTGCATCGGGCCCTGGGCCTGCGCGATGACGTGTCCTCCTGGGCCGTCGCTCAACTGGAGCCGCTGGCGGTGCCCACCCGGTGGGTGGTGGGGTCGCATCGCGGCCGCGTGGCGGGAGCGCTGGTGGGCTTCGCCAAGCGGGGCTACCTCTACACGTTGGGGCCCGTGCTGGAGGCCGTGCTTCAGGGGCAGGCCCGGTGGAACCTGGCCATGGTGGAGGCCATCCGCGCGGCGGCGGGTGCCCAGGCTCCAGGAGAAGCCGAGGCCCGCCGCCATGTCGCGGACGTCGAAGCGCTGCGCGAGCCGCTGGCGGGCCGGACGCTCCCCGGCGCCCTCCGCGTCACCCAGCCGCTGTGGGGTGAGGTGCTGCGGCGCCAGTCCCGTTTCAATGCCGAGTCGGTGCTCGCGCTCGCCAACCTCCTGGGCACGCGGACGGCGCCGCCACAGCCTCCGTCGCTGGCGGACTACCCCGCCTGGTGCGCGGCGCGGGAGCCGGCGCGTGTCACCGCGGCACGTGAAGCCGTCGCGCGGCTGTCGCGGCGCCCGCTCATCTCGCTGGTCACGCCAGTCCACGATGCCTCGGAAGCCTTCCTTCGTGAGTGCCTCGCCTCGGTGACCTCTCAGGTGTACGCCGACTGGGAATGGCTCCTGGTGGATGACGCCAGCACCGCGCCGCACCTGGCGCGCATCCTCCGGGAAGCGGCGGAGCGGGAGTCCCGCATCCGCGTCCTCACCGCGTCATCCGAAGGGGACACGGCCCGGGCCACCAACGAGGGGCTCGCGGCGTGCCGTGGGGACTTCGTGGGGTTCCTGGGCGCCGAGGACACGCTCTCGCCGCATGCACTGGCCGAGGTGGCGCTGGCGTTCCTGGCGCAGCCCGAGCTCGCGCTCCTCTACACGGACGAGGACGGCTTGGACGCGCAGGGCCACCGCTCCGCGCCGTTCTTCAAGCCGGACTGGTCGCCCGACCTGTTGCGCTCCGTGGACTACGTCCGTCACTTCCTGGTGGTCCGTCGCGAGACGCTGGCGCAGGTGGGCGGTCTGCGAGAGGGCTTCGATGGCGCTCAGGGCCATGACCTGA
Source organism: Myxococcus sp. AB056 (assembly GCF_006547365.1). NCBI lineage: Bacteria > Pseudomonadati > Myxococcota > Myxococcia > Myxococcales > Myxococcaceae > Myxococcus > Myxococcus sp. AB056. The sequence continues at coordinate 56,320 of NZ_VHLB01000006.1, forward strand.
TGCTGCGGCTGAGCGAGGTCACCTCGTCCATTGGCCACGTCACGGAGCCGCTGTACCACGCACGTGAGGGGTCGGCGGCTTCGGCCAGCCGGGGCGCTGGGCTGGACACGGCGACGAAGGCGGGCGTGCGGGCTCTGTCGGAGCACCTGGCTCGCCAGGGGGAGTCCGCGGAGGTGACGAGCCCGGCGCCCATGCAGTACCGGGTCCGCTATCCGGTGCGGGGCACGCCGAAGGTCTCCATCATCGTCCCGTTCAAGGACCGCCCGGACCTGCTGCGCACGCTGGTGGACAGCCTCCTGACGCAGACGCGCTACCCCCATTTCGAGGTGTTGCTCGTCTCCAACAACAGCACCCGGCCGGAGACATTCGCGCTGTTGGAGCAATGGGTGGACCCGCGGCTGGTGAAGCTGACGTGGGACCACCCCTTCAACTACCCGGCCATCAACAACTGGGCCGCGAAGCAGGCCTCCGGGGAGCTGCTGCTCTTCCTCAACAACGACATGGAGGTCGTGGACCCCTCCTGGCTGGATGAGCTGGTCTCCCAGGCCCAGCGGCCGGAGGTGGGCGCGGTGGGGTGCAAGCTGCTGTTCCCCGAGGGCACCGTGCAGCATGCGGGCGTCGTGGTGGGGATGACGGGCTTCGCGGGACATCCTTTCTGGCGACTGCCAGAGGGGCCCATCTCCACTCCGTTCGGGCACACCGAGTGGACGCGGAACTGGCTGTCCGTCACCAGCGCATGCGTCATCCTCCGCCGCGAGGTCTTCCAGTCACTGGGGGGCTTCGACGAGCGTTTCCAGGTGTGTGGCAGTGACGTGGAGCTGGGCCTGCGGCTGAATGCCCAGGGCCTCCGCGTCGTGTGCACGGCGCAGACGCGGCTCATTCATCATGAGTCAGCCAGCCGGCGCGCGGACGCCATTCCCGAAGCGGACTACTGGCTGTCCTATGCGGCCTACCGGCCGTGGCTGGGGCCGAAGGGCGACCCCTACTACAACCCGCATCTCACGCTGACGGCCACGGACTGCGGCCTCCGCCGACACCCGGAGGATGGCGAGCAACTGGCGGTCCGGACGCTGGGGCGCGACGTTCCGAGCGCGCGGGATGTCCGGGGCGAGCAGCGTGCGCGGGCGCAGCGGCACCTCATCGAGCACCTGGAGGCGTGGGACTTCACGCCCGAACAGGCCCAGACCTCGCGCGAGTCGGCGCCGGCGGCGCTGGCGGCGCTGCGCGCGAAGGGGCGGGTGGAGACGGCAACCTGGTTCGTTCCCGCCTTCGGCCATGTCTACGCGGGCATCCACACCATCTTCCGCTTCGCGGACCTGATGCAGCGCCGCCACGGCGTGCGCAGCGACTTCGTCATCTACGACCAGCCGAACGTGAGGCCCGGTGACATCGAGGCCCGCGTGGCGGCCATCTGCCCGGGCGCGGTCGGGGCGGTGCGCGTGTTGCGCCGGCCAGAGGACGTGGCGCTCCTGCCCGCATGCGACCTGGCGCTGGCCACCGCGTGGACCTCCGCCTATCGCGTGCTGCACCACCCGCGGGCGGGCGTTCGCGGCTACTTCGTCCAGGACTACGAACCGCTGTTCCATGCGGCGGGCACCCCCTCCGCGCTGGCCGAGCAGACCTATGGCCTGGGCTTCTACGGCATCTTCAACACACCCGGGCTCTACGAACACGTCGTGGGCCTGCATGGGATGGAAGGCGCCTGGTTCGAGCCCGCCGTGGATGGGACGTTGTTTCATCCGCGCCGGCCACCGCGCCAGGGTCCTGTGCGTGTGTTCTTCTACGGACGCCCGGGCAATGAGCGCAACGGCTTCGAGCTGGGATTGGCCGCGCTGGCGCAGCTCAAGCGGGAGCTGGGCCCCGCCGTCGAGGTGCTCGCGGCGGGCGCGGAGTGGGACCCCGAGGCCTACGGCGTCAGGGGGCTTGTCACCAATCTGGGAATGTTGCCGGCGGAACGGACAGGGGCGCTCTACCGCGAGTGTGATGTCGGGTTGTGTTTCATGTTCACCCGGCATCCGTCGTATCTGCCGCTGGAGATGATGGCTTGCGGTGTCACGGTCGTCACGAACGACAATCCCACCAACCGGTGGTTGCTGACGCACGGTGAGAACTGCCTGCTTGCCGAGCCGACCCCGAGTGGCGTACTGGCCCGGCTTCGCGACGCCGTCTCCAACGGCGCGCTCCGGGCCCGGCTCGGTGCGAATGCCGCGGAGCGGGTCAGCCGGACGTCGTGGGAGGCCGAGGTAGACCGGGTCATGAAGGGCTTGCTGAACACAGGGGCGCACCCAGCGGGGACGCTGGATGACCGGGCTTCATCCTTGGAACACGCCAGCTGAGCACAGGGTCGCTGGCGGTCGAACATTGGCCCAGGGGGCCGCGGCAGAAGGAATCTCCACCATGCGGGATGACACCCATCTTCACATCGCGTCGTCGCCGGAGCCGAGCGCCCCGCGGCAGGCGCAGCCGGAAGAAGCGGCAAGCAGCCAGTATTGGAAGGCCACGAGCGGCTACACCTATCGGGAGATGATCCGCACGCGTCAGGACGCGGGCAACCCCGGGTATGGCCAACAAGAGGCGCTGCTCACGAAGCTGATGCAGACCGAGCAACGCGCCCTGGGGCGTCCGCTGGACGTCCTGGAGTTTGGCTGCGGCTTCGGGCGGCATGCCTCCTATCTGGCGTCCCTCGAAGGCGTTCGCTACCACGGCTACGACTTCTCCGAGGCGATGATGGAGCCCCTGCGGCACGCGCCGCCCGTGGGGCTGGAGCCTGTGGAAGAGCGGCTCTTCTGTGGGCCGGATGCCCTGGCGGCGGTGGGGGACAGGACGTTCGACGTGGTGTTCACCGTGTCCGTCCTCATCCACAACCCGCCGGAGCGTCTGCCTGGCCTGCTGGAATCGCTGGGCAAGCTGGTGCGTCCCGGCGGATTGCTGTGCCTGGTCGAAAACCAGCTTGTTCCCTTCGGCATCTGGGAGAACGCCTGGCACCAGGGCTGCTGGCTGCACCCGTACGCGGAACTGACGCCCGCTGGCTGGGACATGCATCATGGCGGTGGCCTCCTGGCCACGCATGACGTCTACGTCTTCAAGCGCAACGCGTCCCAAGGCCGTCGCTTCTTCCAGCTCCAGTCCGTCGAGCAGCCCCGGGACGAGCGCCGGGAGGTGACGCTGGAGTCGCTGCACGTCGAGTCCCTGCCCCGACTGCGGGCGTGGACGGAGCACGCGGGCGAGGTGCTCCGGGCGGGGAACGGCCTGACGGGGATGCAGGTGTCCGAGCTGACGGAGCGCCTGACGGTCGAACTGAAGCGGTCGGAGCGGCGGCAGCGCTTGTTGTCGCTTTCGGATGAGCTGGTCCGCCTTCGCGCCGAGCCGACGGTGACTGCTCGGGCGCCGGTCGACACACTGGCGCCGCGGTATGGGCATGACAACGTGGCGGAGGCCGTCGTTGTCGATGCGCCGCTGGATACGACGTGGGCTCACGTCGACCCGCGGCTGTCCCGGGTGGTGCACCTCTTCCACCAGGAGTGGTACGGCATCCGTGCTGCGTCTGGCTACGCGCCGGGACACAAGATTGGCATCACCGCGAATCGCGCGTTGACCGCGGCGGACCACCAGCGCATCGCCGAAACGTGTGAGCGGCTGGGCGCACGGTCCATCATCTTCCAGGGGTTTTCGCCCAATGCCCTGGAAGTCATGCACATGCTTCGCCGCGTGTTCGGCAGCACGCTCAAGCTTTGCTGCGTGTGGCACGGCTCCACGGCCCAGTTCCACTTCGACTTCGAATTGGAGACCTTCAGCCGCTTGCTGGCGCTCCGGGAGCAGGGGCTTCTTGATGCCGTGGCTTGCGTCAAGCCAGAGATGCACTTGATGTCGCCGCTGCTCTTCCAGAAGGTCCTGCTCAACCTTCCTCCGCGGGTGGCGCCGGCGGACCAGCGTCACCGCGCCCCGCCGACGCGGGCCGCCTTCGTGCCCACGCCCAACAACTGGTGGAAGAACTTCTACTCCAACGTCTTCGTCGCCGCGTCACTGCCGGGGATGGAGCGCGTCTTCGTCACCAGTCCTTTCTCGGCCCGCCCGGAGCTGCCCCTCAAGGCGTCCGTCATCAACGTCGGGCCGTTGAACCGTTCGGAGCTGTTCAACCTCATCCGGGAGACGGACGTCGTCCTCAACGTGACGCTCGCCGAGTGTCAGCCGATGACCGCCCTGGAGGGACTGAGTCACGGTGTGGCGTGCCTGACAGGGCCGCTGACCCTGGGGGCTCTGGATGAACACCCCTTTCAGCGGTTGGTTCAGGTCGCGGGCACCGGCTCGCTCGGACAGATTCGCTCGGCGTTGGAGCGGGTCGTCGGCCTCCGGGAGCGTTCGCCGGAGGAGTACGCGCAGATGCTGGAGGACTACACCCAGACGCTCTGTGCCCAGGCGATCAACCACTATCTTGAGTTCGCACAGCCATGAGCATGACCCGCGTCTGCCTCGTTACCGATGAGCTCTACCCCTTCACCCCAGGGGGCATTGGCCGCGTCGCGCACAACCTCATCATGGACTCGCAGCGCCACGGCGCGAACGTGGAGTTCCATGTCCTGTTCCCGCCCACCGTTTCCGTGCAGACGGCCCAGGTGGAGCTCTTCTTCGGGGGGCGGGTGAAGGCGCATCTGTGCGACTTCCGCGAGCCACAACAGACCACCGCGGATGCGCATGGCTTCTATCCGCCCACGGAAGCCTTTCGGGATTCGCGTTGGCACGGTGAGTCGTTGGAGGTGATGCGCTACCTGAAGGCGCGCGAAGCGGAGGGCTTGCGCTTCGACGTCATCGAGTTCGCGGATTTCCGCGGCTGGGCCTTCGCCGCGCTGCAGGAGAAGCACCTGGGCCTGGCTTTCGCGCAGACCACCCTCTCGGTGCGGCTGCACTCCAGCTACGGCACCCTCATGCACCACGAGCCCAACACGCTCGAGGTCGAGAACCTGGGGCGGTACGAAATCGAGCGGAAGTCCTTGCTCGATGCGGACCTCGTGGTGGGGCACCTGCCCTGCATCGCCGAGTTCAACCGGCGTTTCTACGGCTTCGATGACGTGTGGATGCGCAAGGTGCGGGTGGAGTTTCCCCCGGTGGTCATGGAGTCACCGGCGGAGTCGTCCCGGCCGTTCGACGTTCCCGCGACCCAGCGCAACCTGGTGTTCGTCACCAAGATCCAGCCCTTCAAGCAGCCGGATGTCTTCGTCCGGGGCGCCGTGCTGTTGATGCGCACGTGGCCGGAGTACCAGGGCAAGGCCATCCTGGCGTGCCACGCCTTCGATCCGGAGTTCCTCGCCGAGGTCAAGGCGCTCATCCCGTCGGACCTGACGGACCGCTTCGTCTTCATCAAGCCAGGTCCTGACCGCGAAGCCCACATGCGCGCGGGGGTGGTGGTCATCACCTCCAGCTATGAGTCCCTGAATCTCACGGCCTACGAGGCTTCCGTCGCGGGCACCCGGCTGGTGCTCAACTCGGCCTGCCTGGCCTTCGGTGACGACAGCCCCTTCGTCGACGGGGTCCACTGCCACAAGTATGACGGCAGCCTGGACGCGCTGGTGGTGGCCATGCGCAAGGCGTTGGAAGGTCCGGAGCTGGCCCCCGTCCGCTGGACGGTGGACCGTCCCTATTGGGAGCGCCACGAGCGGGAGGCGCCGCCCACGCGAAGCCCTCAGTCGCCGCTGGTCAGCGTGGTCATCATCAATCAGGACCAGGGCATCTTCCTGCCCATCGCGCTGCAAGGTGTCGCCGCCAGCACGTACCCGGAAGTGGAAGTCGTCATCGTGGACGATGGCTCCACGAGCGCCTTCGACATGCAGGTCCTGCAGCGCCTGGAGCGGTCCGCGGCGGAAGGGGAGGGGCTTCGTGTCATCCGCTCCCCGATTCGCCGCGGGTTCGCGGGGGCTCGTAACCTGGGTGTCCGCGCCGCACGCGGGGCATACGTCGTGTTCCTGGAGTCGGACGACAGCCTGTCCCCGGACTTCATCCAGCACGCCGTCGCCGCGCTGGAGGCGCGACAGGAGTTCTCAGGGGTGGTCCCCACCGGGGGCCGCTTCCACTCCAGCGAAGAGCTGGCCAACCGCCAGTTCAAGGGGTTCATGACGTACCTGGGGGATTGCCCGACGTACGCGCTGGCCGCGAACCAGGTCTCCGCGCCCACGGCGCTGCTGCGGCGAACCGTCCTGGAGCAGCACGCCTACAATGAAACCCTGTCCGGCTATGCGGACTGGGATTTCTTCCTGCGGCTCGCGCAGGGGGGACACCGCTTCCTGGTGACGAACCAGGTCCACTTCTTCTCGCGGCGGGGGCATGCCATCACCCCGTCCGCGTCCCAGCAGCGCCAGCACTTCCGCTGGCTGGTGCGGCTCTTCGAAGGCGTGCCCGCGCCACTGCACCCGTCGACGCGGCTCTTCGCCCTGCTCGCGCACTCCCGCGAGGCCATGGTCGACCCATATGGCGCGCTCGACGCGCAGGAGCGTCGGCCGTCCTCCGCGGCGTCTGCGTCCCTGGAGTCCGCCCAGGCGCTGGCCGAGGCCGCGCGCCCGCTGCGCTACGACGTGGTGGATTTGATGAACGCGGCCTTGAAGCGCCTGCCCCTCGTGCACCCCTTGCTCAAGCAGGCCGTCGCGGGCAAACCCGCGCCCGCCAGCGGAGAGGTGGGGAGCGTGAATCCCGGGGATGCACCTCCGCTTCGTTACGTGCTCGTGGACCGCGCGAACACGCTCTTCAAGCGGATGCCCGTCATTCACCGCGCGATTCGGAGCACGGTCAGCCGGCTGACTTGAGCGTCGGCGCGTCCTGCGAGACGGAAGGCGCGCGCCGCGGCGCTTCGGCCGCCGGCGCCGCATTCAGTCGCATCCCCGCGAGCCACGCGGGAACGAACATCAGGGCCACGAGGAACACGGGGTACTGATAGCGCACGTCGGGTGACGGGATGAGCGCGGCGAGCGCCGCCGTATGCAAGACGACGGGGAGCGCCACGGCGGCAAGCCGCCAGGTCCGGTGGCGGATGCATGCCACCGCGCAGGCGAGCAGCAGCAGGTAGAGCGGCAGCGCCGGGCGCCAGAGCAGCCAGGCCAGGTCTGGCTGAAGCGTCCGGACGGTCCACCGGAGAAGGGGCTCACGCAGGCCTGGAAGGAGTGAGTCGGACCGAAGGTGTCGCGCTCCGGGCTCGAGGGTGTCCAGTTCCCCGTGGGGCCCCCTCCAGATGGGAGGGCCATTGATGTGGTCCGAGCCTTGCGAGAGCTTCCACAGCACCGAACTGCTGCACAGCACGTGTGAAAGCACTGGCGCTGCGTCTCGTTGTGTCAGGCGGACGAGGAGCGGAAGCAACGCCTTGTTGTGCCGGGTCAGCGCGTCCATGTCGAAGCGCCCGTCCCAGATGGTGAACACGTTGCTGAAGCAGCGGTAGTTCCACTTGTCGTCGAGCGGGTGGAGCTCCTCGAGGAGGGCCCGTTCGCCGGGCTCCAGGGGCGTTCCTGCCGCCACATGGGCGCCCAGGAATCCGACCAGCGTCATCCCCTTGGGGAAGGGTTTGATGGTGTACGTCTGGCTCAGCACCCAGCGGGTCCCCGAGGCGACGACGAACGTGGCCACGAGCGCGAGCGCGACCGCTTTGTAGCGCTCCCTCCGGAGGAGACCCAGCGCCAGGAAGGTTCCGACCACCGCGGGCAGGCCGTTGTGACGGAACAACATGGCCATGGCTCCCAGCACCACGATGCTCACCCAGAACGGCACGTCCCAGCGCGTGGTGGCGTCGGTGGCGGAGCGGAAGACCCAGATACACAGCGCCAGGATGCAGAGGCTGAACGGGACGTCCTTCCACAGGGTGACGGCCATCGTCCCGTTCACGGGCGCCAGCGCGAACACCGTCGCGGTGAGCGCGATGATGCCTCGGGAGACACCTGCCCTCGCGAGCGCCGCGCAGCCCCAGCCTACGAGCACCGCCAGGCCAGCAATCTGTGCGAGCGCCACCGCCGCGGGTGATTCCCAGAGCTTCTGGAGGAATCGGATGGAGGCGGTGTGGAACAGTGGATGTGCATCATCCATGTGCCCGGAAAGGGCGTCACGCCATTGGGATGTCGAGTCTGGACTCAGCATCCCCGGGTAGACCGTCAGCAGCCAGATGCCAGCCACCACCACGGTGGGGATGGCCGTCAGCAGTCCCACCCAGCGTCGTGGCATGGGCTTGAGGGGCGGTGACGGACGGCCCGTGAGCCAGAGCCCCATCAGGAGCAGGATGCTGCCGAGGACCAGTGCGTGGGCCGCCAACATGACGGTGATTCGAATCCCGGCACTGGAGGCCAATGTGATGGGAGGAGGGTGGAGGACCAGGTCTCGGCGTGCGTCCGTCCCGGGCGGCGAATAGAGGTCGAGCCGCTCGGTTCGACCGTTCACGGTGTACTCCACGATGCCGGAGTGCCCGTGCGCCAACAATTGGAGGACCTTGGGCTGGTGAGCGTCTGCTTCCCAATGCAGGCGCGCCGGCTGATCGAGGTGCGAAAGCCAGGCGCCTCCACCACGGCGTTCCCACTTTCCTTCGGGACGCCAGCCATCCGAAGGCAGCGGGTTGCCGTAGACGTCGAGCAGTCCGAGAACCCACACCTCGCTGCCCTGGGAACTGGGGTTCCGCTCGCCCGTGGCACGGACCGTCACGGACAGCCGCTCCGCGGGCATGAAGGCGTGGAGCGGGGTGGCGACCATCAGGAGCACGGCGACCATGGCGACGACTCCCAGCCAGGTCTGCTGCTGAGCGGGCGAGTAGCGCGTCAGCCGACTATGCAGCCACGGAAGAAGGAAGCGGTAGATCACCACGCCCAATGCCAGGCACCCCAGGACCAGCACGAGGCGGGAGCTCAGGGATTGGAAGGAGAGGGCCCATGCCCCCAGCGTCAATACCCCCGCGGTACAGAGCGCGAGCAACATGCTCATCGCGGCGCGAGGCCAGCGCCGTGGGGCGGGGCGTACGTCAAGGACTGGCACCGGTGCTTCAGGGGATTGCATTGATGGCGTGAGTACCGTACGGAGGGGGGGGCAATGCAAACCTGAGAAGTGTGAGCGCTTCTCTGCGTGTTCGAGCGTCAGGGTATTGCTGTGGGGACTCCGGAATGTCGCTGCCATTCATTACCGTGGTGGTGGGCTTTTTCTTCGTGGTCATTTCCCAGTTCGGCGCGCGGCTCGCGGCACGGCATTCCGTGACGTGGTTCCTTGCCAGTGGCTTCGTGCTCGTGGCGGCCATCCGTCCGGATTGGTTGCTGCCCGTGGCTCGACTGATGGGCATCAGCTTGGTCAGCAACATGGTCCTGGCTGGGCTCACCATGTTCCTGTTCGTTCAGATGCTGGCGCACTACGCGGAGAGCACCCGCGTGCAGCGGCAACTGGGGCAGGTCGTGTCAGCCCTTGCCGCTCAAACGTTTCCCGACGCGCCAGCGACGTCCGAAGGTGGTCGCCCCCGCGTGCTGGTGGTTCTCCCTTGCTACAACGAGTCGGAGAGCCTTCCCGCGCTCGTGCCCCGCCTCACGGCGCTGACTCGCGCCACGTCGGACTGGGAGCTGGATTTCTGCATCGTCAATGATGGGTCGGTGGACGGCACGGCCGGGGTGCTCCGGCGGCTGGCTCCACGGAACCACGTCACACACCACACGAACATCGGCGTGTCCGGGGCGCTGCGGACGGGGTTTCTCCTGGCCCAGCGGTTGGAGGTCAGCTACGTCGTGCAGTGTGACTCTGACGGACAGCATCCCGTTGAGTCCATCCCGGACCTGGTTCGCTCGGCGCGGAGCGGGCAGACGGACCTGCTCATTGGCTCCCGTTTCTGCGATGTCGCGACGGGAGGCACGGACACGTTGGTCAGCACGACGCCGCTTCGCTGGGTGGGCGGTCGCGTCGTGAGCATGCTGCTGGGGATGTTTGGCCAGCGGGCCCAGGTGACGGACCCGACATCGGGCTTCAGGGTGTACTCGCCTCGCGCAGTGGCCACGTTGTTGCGCCTCATGCCGGATGAGTACCCGGAGCCAGAGTCCGTCGCGCTCGTCGCGCTCGCCGGGCTTCGAATCGGAGAGGTCGCGGTCGCGATGCGCCCACGCACGACGGGGACCTCGAGCCTGACGGGGCTCAAAGGGTTCCAGTTCATGACGAAGGTGGCTTCCGCCCTGTTCGGGTTGCGGCTGCGCTCGTTGATTCGCAAGGAGCCGAGCGTTCGCGTGCCGACGGCGGAAGGTGTCGCGCCCCCCGTGGTGTCGCTCACCCCTCGAGAGCCCGCTTCACTTCCACCGGCAGAGGAGGGGCGGTTGGGCGGGTAGCGGGGGCGCGCACGTCAAAGGGGCCCGCTCCGCCGCGTGGAGCGGCCGGCGCTTCAATTGCGGCGCCTGAAGAACCGCTCCATGACCTGATGCCGCAGTGGGCGGGAGTCGTCGTCTGTTCCCGCGACCCAGAGCGCGGCGCGCCTCAAGGTGGCATGGGCGAAGTCGAACCGCTTGAGCGTGGCGTTCATCTTGTCGGCGAAGCGATTCAGGAGCGGTGGAGAGGCCGCGCCTGTCGCGCGCAGATGGAGTTCCTGCCTGTGGGCCCGGCCGAGCTGCATGCGGAGTGCGCGCTCCGGGTGGAGTGGCAACGCAGGGTGCTTCTGGCACAGGTAGGCCATCTGCGCATGACGGTCATTCACGCGCATGCTGCGGGTCATCGAGTCCGGACGCAGCCGGTACAGGAAGAGCGGTTCCGGGATGACGGAGCCCGCGAGCCCTCGCTCGGCCAGGGAGCAGAAGACGTCCCAGTCTTCATAGGCCGTGAGCCACTCGTCGTAGCCGCCGATTTCTTCAATGCGCTGTCGCTCCATCAGCGCGGTGCAGGTGGAGGCCACGTTCTCCGCGAGGAGCGCGTCACGCTCGGTGCCCCAGGGAATCCATCCGCCCACGGGCTGGTCCGGCGACTCGACGAAATAGGAGACGAGTGACGTGACGTAGGCCAGCCCTGGGGTGCTGTCCATCACCGCGACGGCTTTCTCCAGGAAGGTGGGCTGGATGAGGTCGTCCGGGTCCAGCGGGAGGACATACCGGCCCCGCGCCGCGCGCAGACCCGCGTTCCTGGCCGAGCTGAGCCCTCCGTTGGGCTGGCGGAGGATGTGGAGGTCTGGCGCGTGGAGCGTCTCCAGCAGGGCTCGGCTCTCCGAATCCGTCGAGCCGTCATCCACGAGGATGATTTCGTAGTCCGTGAAGGTCTGGGCGCGAATGGACCGCAGCGTCTCGGGGAGGTAGCGCCCCATGTTGTAGTAGGGCACGAGGATGGACACGTAGGGCGTGGCCGAGTCCTTCTTCCTGGGCGCTGCGCTGATGGGGCCCACGTGACGATGGAGCCGCGCATCCGCCACTGCCGCTTCGAACTGGCGGACGATGCTGGCAGGGGCGCAATAGGAAGCGATACGGGCTGGCGCTGTCTGCCGGGCGGCTGCTTGGAGCGCCGGTGCGGACAGGGCTCGCTCGAGCGCGCGGGCAAGCCGCGAAGCATCGTCGCTCCGGAACAGCAAGCCGCTCTGGCCGTCCTCGATGAGTTCGGCGTTGCCCCCTCCATCGCTGCCCACCACGAGCGCTCCAGCGGACATGGCTTCCATGCACACGTGGGAGAAGTGCTCCCAGCGAGAGGGGATGCAGCACACCGTTGCATCCGCGAGCGCCGAGGCGAGGTCTGCCCCCTCGAGCGGAGGTGTGAAGTGGAACCTGTTTCGCCAGGCGGGGGCGATGCGCTGGTCCAACCACTGGCGCAGGGAGCGGCCGAACGGGCCGGTGCGCGTGTCATTCCCGATGAGCCGGACCTCCGCGACGACGCCTTGCTCGAAGAGCGCCTGCATGGCTTCGACGAGAAGATGCACGCCCTTTCGGTACTCCAGGTCTCCTACGTACAGCACCTGGGGCAGCCCTTCGCGGGTACGAGGGGATGAGCGGTGCTCCCGGCGTGCCGCGAACGGAGGTGGAATCACGACGCCGGTGCGCTTCAGCTCCAGCCTGGTGCGGACGCGCTCCATGGCTGGTCCGGAGGGCGACAGCACGAGGTCCGCTTCACGGATGGACGTGTCCTCCATGTGCTCGCGCTGGGCGATGTCCATGTCGAGCGTGGCCACCCGGTTGAGCAGCAGGCGGTCGTGGGTGGAGTCGTGCAATCGCACCGCGAGGACCGCTGGCTCGAAGTGCCCCAGCGTCCGCCGGGCGCGCATCGCGAAATAGCCCTCGCCTGCGTCGTCGGGGAACTCGATGACGTCGAAGGGATGACGCGCGTTGAGTTCCAGCAGGCTTCTGTACGCCGCCCACGCATGCCGAAGGGGGGCGTGTGGAAACGCACCCTTGAAGTCCACCTCTCGCTCATCCACGGCGTGCAGGTTCACGCCGGGAAGGGAGGACACGGCTCGCTGCCAGTCGGCATTCGCCGCCGTCAAGACATGGACCTCATGTCCGGCCTCCGCAAGCGCGCGGCTCATGGTTGCCACGTAGGTCGCGATGTCGCCCCTGTCGAAGGGGGCGAGTTCTTTGGAGACGAGGCAGATGCGCAAGGACCGGACCCTGGACAGAGGAAAGCGTCGAACGGCTGGGAAATACACCCGAACGGCCGCCAGCCTCAACGCTGCCCCTGAGTCACATGCTCATCGCAGGTCGAGGCCGGAGGCTTTCGCGCATCCTCCTCGGCACGCGGGTTCACGAGGATGACGTGCCCAGGAACCGAGTCCTGGGCGTCACCGGCCGCGCTTGCGTGTCCGCTTGGAGGACGCGGCAGGCGTGGGCGCCTGCTGCTCCGCCTTGACGGGGTCGGTGCAGGTGCCCGTGGCTTCGAGCTTCGCCAATCTGCGCTCCAACTCCTTGCGCCATGCGGCCTGGGCACGGGCCTGCTCACGCTGCACGTCGTGCAGGGTGGCCAGCGCGTCGAGGATGGACTCGTTGAACTCCACCTGCTTGCGCAGCACTTCGTTGATGAAGGGCTGGAAGGTGAGGCGGAAGGCGCGCTTGGCCAGGACGAGCGCCGTGCCTGTGAAGCCTCCCCGGTGGGAGGTCGCCGGTTCCGCGTAGCGGCTGTCCATCTTCCCACGCGCCTCCTGGAGCAGCGCGGGCCAGGGCGCGGGCGTGGGTGGGCGGGCCGCCGCGTCCAGTGTCTGGCGAAGCGCCTCCTGGGCTTCATCGGAGGGCGTGGGCAGTTGCTGCGTTTCGCGCGCCACGGCCTCGGCCGTGGGGGTGCGCGTGATGAGGTCTTCAGGTCGCACGTGGGAGGACTCCCGTTGAAGCCAGCGTCGTGAGCAGTGCCTGCAATGCCGTCTCGACGTGAGCCGGCTCCTCCACCACCAACCTGCCACCCAAATGCTCCCGAATGGATGCGAGCAGGGCTGGCTGGCTGGCAGGTGCACAGATGCCCCAGGCTCGCGCCGAGACATGGGGCAGCAGTGTCTGCGCAGATACCGTGTCCGCGCTCAGCAGCACCACGGGCGCGCTCGAAGCCCGCACCGCCGTCTCCAGCGCGGAGGACCCCGGTAGGGCCGTCCTGGGGTTTGAGTCCACCGGTTGGTCCGGCGTGAAGTGCGTCACCGCGACACCATCGTCGTTAATGGGCTCCGGCGACAGGGACGCGTCCTCACCCCACGGACGCAGGGCAAGCACCCGGGCACCTGGCAGGCGCTCCGCCAACCGGCGGGCCAGACGTGAGGCTGGCTCCTCGGGCCGCACGGTGAAGCCTGGGCAGACGAGTTCCACGGTGGCCGCCGTCGTCGTGGCCACCGGGCGCCGAGGCGCCGTACCGGAGCAGATGCCTTCGAAGGCCACGCGGACCTGTTCGGCTACGGCCTCCTGCGACAGCTCGGCGATGCGTTCACGTTGCGCGGTGATGACCTGCGCGCGCAGCCCGGCGTTGCGGTCCAGCACGGCGAGCAGCTTCGCGACCTCGCGAGGCTCGTCCGAGCGCGTGGCGAGCCCCGCGCCGCCCATCGTCTCCGGCACGGCGGCGGCGCCGTAGGCCACCACGGGAACGCCCCGGTACATGGCTTCCAGCAGCGGCACGCCGAAGCCCTCGTGGCGGCTCATGGAGAGGTATGCGGACGCCGTGGCGAAGCAGGCGGAGAGCTGCGCGGCGCTGACGCGTCCCAGGAAGCGGACCTGCTCGGCGCCCAGCACGTCCTTCAACCCGTGCAGATAGGCGCCGTAGGCCCCATCCCGGTGCAGGTAGCCCGCGACGACGAGCCGGCTGCGGGGCTGGTAGAGCCGCTGGTACGCGGTGAAGACGCGCAGCACGTCATCCACCTTCTTGCTGGGCACCGCGCGGCCCACGAAGAGGATGTTGGACATGCCGTCGTCCAGCTCGGCCTGGAGCGCCGGGTCCGGCGCCGTGTCGAACGCCGCCCAGTCGATGGCGAAGGGCAGCACCGCGACGTTCGGGTAGCCCGCGGCGACCAGTTCCTCGGCGCTGAAGCGCGAGTAGGCGAAGGCCGCTTCGACGTGGGGACGCAGCGCCAGCAGTTCATCCCGGGCGGCGTCACACGCGGCGGCCACTTTCCGCTCGAAGCCCTCGAACAGTCTCGCGGGCGTCACGTTGTGGTAGACGAGCACCTTGCGGCCTGGGCTCTTCGCGATGCGTGGCACCAGCCGCGACTCGAAGCTGTGATGCACCAGCAGGACGGCGTCGCGGTCCGCTTCCCGCGCGTAGTCGCGCATCGGGCGGACCTGGTCCTTGCAGGCGTCGTCCCAGGCGTCGGCGTAGATTTCGGAGGCATGGCCCCAGCGGCGCAGCAGGCCCTGGAGATAGCGCACCTGATTGCCCACGGCGTCGCCCCAGGCGAGCCGGGGGAGCACCTGGTGGATGGCGGGAAGCCCGGTCCGGCGGGGAGGGGGGCGCGGTATGCTCACGACCGACTCCCTTACCCCCGTGCAGGGCCGCCCACAAGCCTGGCTTCCCTCGTGCCTTGACGGTTGTGGACCCCTTCGATACGCAGGCGCTCGCTCCGAGCGCATGAGGTCCACGGGACAATGAACGTACTGGTGACAGGTGGCTGTGGCTTCATCGGGTCCAACCTCGTGAAGTATCTGCGCCGTGAGCGGCCTGCCTGGACGGTGGTCAACCTCGACAAGCTCACGTACGCCGGCAACCTGGAGAGCCTGTCCGAGCTGGAGGGCGACCCCCAGCACGTCTTCATCCGGGGCGACATTGGCAATCGCGAGCTGGTGGAGCACCTGATGTCCGTGCACGCCATCGACGCGGTGATGCACCTGGCGGCGGAGAGCCACGTCGACCGCTCCATCCTCGGGCCGGAGGTGTTCGTCACCACCAACGTGCTGGGCACCCAGCAGCTCCTTGAGGCCAGCCGCGCTCGCGGCGTGAAGCGCTTCCTCATGGTGTCCACCGACGAGGTCTACGGCTCGCTGGGGCCCACGGGCGCCTTCACCGAGTCCTCGCCGTTGCAGCCCTCCAGCCCGTACTCGGCCAGCAAGACGAGTTCCGACCTGGTGGCGCTCGCGTATCACCACACGTTCAACCTGGACGTCGTCGTCACGCGCTGCTCGAACAACTACGGCCGCTACCAGTTCCCGGAGAAGTTGATTCCGTTGATGGTGGTGAACGCGCTGCACGACAAGCCGCTGCCGGTGTACGGCGACGGCGGCAACGTGCGCGACTGGCTCCACGTGGAGGACCACTGCCATGCGCTGCTACTGGCGCTGGAGAAGGGCCGGGCCGGCGAGGTCTACAACATCGGCGGCGGGGCGGAGCGGCGGAACATCGACATCGTGAAGGCGATTCTGGGCCTCGTGGGCAAGCCGGAGTCGCTCATCCAGTACGTGAAGGACCGGCCGGGACATGACCGGCGCTACGCCATCGACCCGTCGAAGATTCGCGCGGAGCTGGGCTGGACGCCCGCGCACACCTTCGAGCAGGGCTTGGCGGAGACGGTGCGTTGGTTCGTGGACCACCCTGCGTGGTGGCAGCGCGTCACGAGTGGCGCCTATCGCCAGTACTTCGAAACGCAGTACCGCACGCGCCTGCAGGGGAGGGCCTGAGCCATGCGCTTCCTTGTCACGGGGTCCAACGGGTTGGTGGGCAGCCGCGTGTGTTCCTTGCTCCACCAGGGCGGGCACCAGGTGGTGGGCCTCGGCCGCGGTGCCCGGCGCACGGGCGGAGCATATGGCTACGCGAGCGTGGACCTCACGCGCGAGGCGGACGTCGCCGCCGCCGTGGAGACCGCCGCGCCCGAGGTGGTCATCCACTGCGCCTCCATGACGGAGGTGGATGCCTGCGAGAAGGACCCGGAGGCCGCGTACGCGGGGAATGTCACCGCCGCCGCCGCCGTGGCGCGGAGTGCTCGCAAGGCCGGTGCGCACCTGGTGCACGTGTCCACGGACTACGTCTTCGACGGCGAGGCCGGGCCCTATTCCGAGGACGCGATTCCGAATCCTCGCGGCGTGTACTCAGTGACGAAGCACATGGGGGAGCAGGCCGCGCGCGTGCTCGCGCCCGGTTGCGCCATTGCTCGCACCGCCGTGGTGTATGGCTGGCCTCCGGTGGAGGGCCGGCTCAACTTCGGTGCCTGGCTGGTGACGGCGCTGGAGAAGGGGCAGCAGGTGCGCCTCTTCGAGGACCAGATTGTGTCGCCCAGTTTCGCGGACAACGTGGCCGCCATGCTGGTGGAGCTGGGGACGCGGCGGCTGGGTGGAGTGTGGAACACTTGCGGCGGAACGGTCATCGACCGGGTGGGCTTTGGCCGCGCGCTGTGCGAGGTATTCGGGTTCGATGCGAGGCTCATCGTCCCCACCCGCATGGCGGAGCTGAAGCTCGCCAGCCCCCGCCCGCTCAAGAGTGGTCTGCGGACCGACAAGGTCCGGGCCGAACTTTCCGTTCCTTCCTTGGCGCTCGCGGAGTCCTTGTCGCGCTTCCATGCGACCTGGCTCGCGGCTCGGGGACACTGAAGTGCCGAGGTGGACATGAAGGGCATCATCCTCGCCGGTGGTTCGGGGACGCGGCTGTACCCACTGACGCGCGTGGTCAGCAAGCAGCTGCTGCCCGTGCATGACAAGCCGATGATCTACTACCCGCTGAGCACGCTGATGCTCGCGGGCATCCGGGACGTGCTGGTCATCTCCACGCCGCAGGACCTGCCGCGCTTCCAAGAACTGCTGGGCAGTGGCGACCAGTGGGGCATGCGCTTCAGCTATGCGGAGCAGCCCAGGCCGGAGGGACTGGCCCAGGCCTTCGTCATCGGCCGGGACTTCGTGGGTGCTGACAGCGTGTCGCTGGTGCTGGGCGACAACATCTTCTACGGCCACGGCCTGAGCGAACTGGTGAAGCGCGCGGCGTCGCGTACCTCGGGCGCGACGGTGTTCGGGTACTACGTGAAGGACCCGGAGCGTTACGGCGTGGTGGAGCTGGACGCGAAGAACCGCGCGGTGAGCCTGGAGGAGAAGCCGCTGAAGCCGAAGTCCAACTACGCCGTCACCGGGCTGTACTTCTACGACAACCAGGTGCTGGACATCGCCGCGGGCCTCAAGCCGAGCAAGCGGGGCGAGCTGGAGATTACCGACGTCAACGCGGAGTACCTGCGACGCGGCCAGCTCGACGTGGAGCTCATGGGGCGCGGCTACGCGTGGCTGGACACCGGCACGCACGAGTCGCTGATGCAGGCGTCGAACTTCATCGAAATCATCGAACGCCGCCAGGGCCTCAAGGTGGCGTGCCCGGAGGAGATTGCGTTCCGCATGGGGTACATCGGTGCGCAGCAACTGCTGACGCTGGCCGAGCCCATGCTCAAGAACGACTACGGCCAGTACCTGCGAGCGCTCGCGGAGAACCGGGGGGCCGTTTCGTGAAGGTGACGCCGCTGGAGATTCCGGAGGTGCTGCTGCTGGAGCCCAAGGTCTTCGGTGATGACCGCGGCTTCTTCATGGAGATGTTCCATGCGGCGCGGTACGCGGCCGTGGGCATCCCCGGGCCCTTTGTGCAGGACAACTACTCGCGCTCGGCGAAGGGGACGCTGCGGGGCCTGCACTTCCAGGAGCCGCAGGCCCAGGGGAAGCTGGTGCAGGTGTTGGCGGGCGCCGTGTACGACGTCGCGGTGGACGTGCGGCGCGGCTCGCCCACCTTCGGCCAGTGGGTGGCGGCGGAGCTGTCCTCGGACAATCGCCGTCAGCTCTGGATTCCGCCGGGTTTCGCCCACGGCTTCTGCGTGGTGAGTGACTCCGCGGACTTCCACTACAAGTGCACCGCGCTCTACGCGCCGGAGACGGAGCGGAGCGTCGTGTGGAATGACCCGGACCTGGCGATTCCCTGGCCGGTGAGCGAGCCGCTGTTGTCGCCCAAGGATGCCCAGGCCCCGAGGCTCCGCGACGCGCCCTTGCTTCCGGAGTACGTGGGCTGAACCGTGCCTGGGCATCCGGCTTCCAGCAACGCTGAGGCAGGAGGAGATTCTCCAAGGGGCTCGCGGCTGGCCTCGATTGCGGTGGCCAGCGCGCTGTTCATGGAGTTCGTGGACTCCACCGCGCTGTCGACCGCGCTGCCCCGGTTGTCGCTGGCGTTCGGCACCGACCCCATCCACCTGAAGCTGGCGCTGACGTCGTACATCCTGGCGTTGGCGGTGCTCACGCCCGCGAGCGGCTGGGTGGCGGACCGGTTCGGGCCCCGTCGCGTCTTCATGTTCGCGATGAGCGTGTTCCTGCTGGGCTCGGTGCTCTGCGGCTTCTCTCAGTCGCTGACCCAGTTGGTCCTCTTCCGCACCCTCCAGGGGCTGGGCGGCGCGTTGATGACGCCCGTGGGGCGCATCATCGTGGTGAGCTCGGCGCCGCGAGAGCGCCTGGTGGCCGCCTTGAGCTGGTTCACCATGCCCGCGCTGGTGGGCCCACTGGTGGGGCCTCCGCTGGCGGGCCTCATCCTGGGCGTCGCGGACTGGCCGTGGATTTTCTTCATCAACGTGCCCGTGGGCATCCTGGGCATGCTGGCGGTGGCGCGCTTCGTTCCGCCGCTGCACCAGCCGGACCCGGGGCCCTTCGACACGCGGGGCTTCGTGCTCGTGGCCGTCGCCATCACCACGCTGATTGGCGCGGCGGAGACGGTGGGCATCGGGCTGATGCCGCTGCCGTTGCAACTGGGGCTCGCGGCCGTCGCGTTCTCGTCGATGGGGGCCTACGTGTGGCACGCGCTGCGCGTGGAGCGGCCCGTATTGAATCTCCGGTTGCTGCGCATCGACACCTTCCGGGCCAGCATGATTGGCGGAACCCTGACGCGCATGGGCCTGGGGGCGTCGCCCTTCCTCCTGCCGCTGCTGTTCCAGGTCGGCTTGGGCTGGACGCCCGTCGAGGCAGGGCTGGTGACCATCGGCGGCGGCGTGGGCGCGCTCGCCTGCAAGTCGGTGGCGCCCTACATCATCCGGCGGTTCGGCTTCCGGCAAACGCTCATCTTCGCCAACCTGGCGTCCGCCGTCCTGACCGCGATGCCGGCCTTCTTCCGGAACAGCACGCCGATTCCGCTCATCGTTGGCGTGCTCATGGTCAGCGGATTCATGCGCTCGATGCAGTTCACCGCGATCAACACCGTGGCGTATGCGGACATCCCCCCGGACACGGTGAGCGGCGCGTCCACGCTGTCCGTGGTGACGATGCAGATGGCGCTGGGGTTGGGCATCAGCTTCGGCGGGTTGATGCTGCACCTGGCGCGCGGCGGTGGCGAGGCGCCGTTGACGCCGGACCGCTTCGTGCTGCCGTTCATCGCGGTGGGCATCATGTCGTCGCTGGCCGGACCGCTCTATCGCCGGTTGTCGCCCAATGCCGGGGCGCACATCGGGGGCCGCAGGGTGGGGTGAGCCAAGCGGCTCATGTGCCCGAGCGAAGCCACTCCGCGAGTCTTGCGCGCTTCTTCCCGCGAAGGTTCGTCATCAACGCGCTGTCGCTGATGTTCCACGCTGCGCCGAGGCGCCTGGCCGTGCGCGCCACCCAATCAGGAAGTTGCATCAACTCGCATGCGCCAAGTCCCTGGATGTCCTTGTGCAGCTTTTCGTTGTCGAAGTGGGTGTCGCTCCAGGCGTTTCTATCGAGGCCATCCATTCGGGATGTCTGCCAGACACTGAACCAGCGAGGGGAGCGGCTATCCACGTTGATGTTGCAATGATGGACGAGGGAGTTCGCCGCATGGGTGTCCCCAGCCAGAAAGTAGGTTCTGAACCAGATGGCATCCAGCTCACCGAAGCCCAGGTGCCGCGCCAGGTCGAGCGCGGGCGAGCGCGCGCGACGCCCCTGGAGCAGGGCCTCCATTCGCGCGAACAGGTCGTCCATCACGGGGGTGGAGCGCGCGTGCTTGCGCAAGTCCTCCAGACGGTCCAACTCCCAGCCCTGGCTCTGCACGGCCCGCTCCACATGGGGAATGAGCGCATCGACCGAGGCGTCCGATGCATCCACCGTCAGCACGGCCAGCATGTCCAGTGACACCTGCTCACAGGCCACGACAGCGGTCTGGATGGCCTGGAGCAAGGACGGGGTGTTCGCCAGCGCCTGGAACTTTGCTTTGCGCTGCTTCGAGCCCCACGCATACGTCGTCTCCAGGTCGAGCAGGCCCTGGAGTGCTGCCTTCCAGGTCGCTCGGAGCTCTTCGTCGGAGGCTTCTTGGGGGACCGCTTCGCGTAGGAAGTAGGCGTAAGGCCGGGAGTCGGCTTCGAGCCGACCCAGGAGCGCGCGGATGACAGGGGCAGGGAGCTGCTGGCAGTTACGCCCGAACGACCAGAGGGACGCGGGCTGCCCGTGAATGAGACTCAACGCGGCGTGTGACGCAATGTCGGGGTCGACATCCGCTGGCAGCGTCTTGAGCGTCTTGGTGAACTGCTCCCAGTTCTGGCGGACTGGCGCGCGGAGAATGGATTCCACTTCCGCCACGGAGGGGCGCTGAGGCATGCCCCAGGCTCTACCAGAAACGCTCCGGGCTCACCCGTGACGAAGCTCCATCAGGTGGTTGTGCATTGCCACGGCCGGGAATATGTTGAACCATATGGTTTAGCAATGGCGCCCACCCTCGGGTTGAAAGGAAAAGCCATGTCCTCAGCACAGAGCGTCCAGGTTCGCGTCACACGGCGTTTCAACGCGTCGCCTGAGCGGGTGTTCGACGCGTGGCTCAAGCCGGAGATGGTCGGCCAGTGGATGACCGGGCCGACGGTCCGGGACGAGGAGGTGCTGCGGCTCGCCATCGACCCGCGAGTGGGCGGCAAGTTCTCCTTCTTCGTGCGGCGGGCCGGAGAAGAAATCGACCACGTGGGCACGTACCTGGAGATCGACCGTCCGCGCCGGCTCGTCTTCACCTGGCACATCGACAAGGAGGGGGACGAGCTCAGCCGGGTGACGGTGGAGATCTCCCCTCGCGACACCGGATGTGAGCTGACGCTCACCCACGAGATGGACGCGAAGTGGGCCGACTACGCGAGCCGGACGGAGCAGGGCTGGGCCACCATGATTGACGTGCTCGTCCGCGTGCTGGCGCAGGGCTGACACTCCGGTCATTCGTCGCGCCTCGATTTAAAGGTTAATCTAGTTATGCGGCTAGAGTCGCCTCTCCCGTCCGGGTTGCACCGTGACAACCAGAGAGGTGGCCATGAAGCGCATGACGACATGGAAGCGGACGTTCCTGCTGCACGCCACGTGGGCGCTCCTGGGGGGCACCCCGGCGGCGGCCGTGACGCCGTCGAACGTGACGAAGGTCTCCCGGGTGACGGGCGCGACGCCCGCCGGTGAGCTGCTGCCGAACCCGAACCAGACGCACACGAACCACGACGTCCATGGGACGGACCTGGGCATCGTCTGGGACAAGGGCGGTGGCGAGGTGTTCGTCCTGTTCGGGGACACCTTCGGCGCGGGCTGGTGTGGCAATGGCGGCTGTGGGGGCGGCTGGCGCAGCAACGTCCTGGCGCGTTCGTCCGATACGAACCTGGCCGACGGCTTGTCCTTCTCCTCCATGATTCAGGACGGGCCTCGGCATGCGAAGGAGATCCTCGCGTCCCGGAAGGTCAACTTCGACGAAATCACCGTCATCCCCACCGCGGGCGTCACCATCGGCTCGCGGCACTACATCCACTACATGTCCATCCACCACTGGGGGGAGCCGGGCATGTGGTTCACGAACCATGCGGGCATCGCGTACTCGGATGACCAGGGGCAGAACTGGGTGAAGCACCCGACGGCGCGTTGGCAGAACACGCCGGCCTGGACGAACAACTTCCAGATGGCGGCCTTCGTCAGGAACGGCGGGTTCGTCTACATGTACGCGACGCCGAACGGCCGGTTCGGGAACGTCCACCTGGCCCGCGTGCCGGAGACGGCGCTGCTGGACATCAACGCCTACCGCTACTGGGATGGAAACGGATGGAGCGTGTCGCAGGCGGCGGCGCGGCCCGTCGCCATTGGCATCGCGGGTGAGTTGTCCGTCTCGTACCACGCGCCGCTCGGGCGCTTCCTGATGACGTACCTGAACGAGCACCGGCAGGCGGTGGTGATGCGTGACGCCGCCACGCCCACGGGGCCCTGGAGCGGAGAAAAGGTGCTCGCCAGTGGAGCCGTGTACCCGGGCCTCTACAACGCGTTCATCCACCCCTGGGGCAACACCGGAAACTCGCTGTACTTCGTCATGTCCCAGTGGACGCCGTACAACACCTTCCTCATGCGGGCCACGCTGGCCCACGACGCGCACAGCGACAACCTGCTCTCCGAGCCTGGCTTCGAGACACAGGCGGCCACGCCGGTGATGGCGCCCTGGTATCTGCAAGGTGGTGGCGGTGTGGACCGGGCGCTCGGCAACGCGCGCAGTGGGCAGGACAACGGCTTCGTGTACGCGAGCAGCGGTTGGAATGCGCTCAAGCAGCGCGTCGTCGTCCAGCCCTACACGGACTACACGCTGCGCGGCTGGGTCCGCAGCTCCGCCAACAACACCGCGGGCTACTTCGGGGCTCGCGGGCCGGGCAACGGCCCCATCCTGGGCGAGGTGCCCTTCGGCGCGCTGGGGGCCTACACGGAGCAGGTGGTCCACTTCAACTCCGGGCCGAACGCGCTCATCGAGGTGTATGGCGGCCTCTGGGCCGACAACGTTGATACCTGGCTGCAGCTTGATGACGTCAGCCTGACGCGTGGGAGCAATCTCATCCACCAGGCGGGCTTCGAGCAGCAGTCCACGAGCAACGCCACGTCGCCCTGGTACACCGAAGGCAAGGCGGGCATCGACCGGGGACTCGGCTATGCGCGCACGGGCGCCAACAACGCCTGGGCGCGGAACGACACGGGGTGGAATGCCGTGAAGCAGGAGGTCGCGGTGACGCCGAACACCCAGTACACGCTGACGGGCTGGGTGAAGACGTCCACCAACCACGCGGATGGCTACTTCGGCGCGCGGCTGCTCCGGGGCGGGCCCATCCTCAACGAGGTGCGCTTCGCCCAGCCGCTGGGCAACTACACGCAGTTGTCGGTGTCGTTCAACTCCGGCGCCCAGCACAGCGTGGAGGTGTTCGCGGGGATGTGGGCGAACAACGGCGACACCTGGATTCAGGTGGACGACCTGACGCTGACGCGGAACTGAGGCCCCTTACCGCGAAGGCGGGGAAACGGCCCCGGTGAAGGGGGGGCCTGGTGGCATTTCCTCGACTTCGCGGACGTGGCGGGCGGCATAGCCCCGCACCGCCGCGATGAGCGTCAAGAGGCCGGCGGCGATGAAGCACAGCGCGATGCCCCGGCTGCGCGCATCGAGTTGTTCCAGCGGCCCGAAGAGGGCGGGGATGGCGAAGGAGACGCCGTCCAGGTGGTCCGCCATGACGCCCGCCGCGAGGTACGCCAGCGGCTGGACGGACCAGGCAATCATCCCACGCATGGCGAAGACGCGTCCCCGGAGTGCGGCGGGGACCTGCCCCTGCCAGATGGCCTGGCTGCTTGCATCCATGATGGGGATGCAAAATCCGGCCATGAAGGTGCAATACCCGAGCATCCTCAGGGTGGGGAACAGCCCTGCGAGCACCACGACCGTCCCCAGGCCCAGCCCGACTCCGAGCACCCCATGGATGCGGTTCTTCGGCCCGCCCCACGCGGTCATCACGACGCTCCCCAACAGGAGCCCCAGGCCCCCCGTGGACAGGAGTCCCCCGAGAACGGCGGGGTTGGCGATGTCCAGCACCAGCGGAGGAAGCAGCACCTGCATGGCGGAGAGCGAGCAGTTGGTGGTGACGGAGAACGCGAGCAGACCGAGCAGACCCCGGCGTTCCTTGAGGTAGTTCCACCCTTCGAGGGCTTGTTGCAGCGCGGAGGTGCTCGCATCCGAGGTGCCCCCGCTTCCAGTGGGCAGGCTCCGAATGAGCGACAGCGTGGTGATGGCGGCCAGGCAGCTGATGAAGTCGATCAAGACCACCGTGCCCAGGCTGGTGGCGCTCATCAGGAACCCCGCCAAGGGAGGGGCGATCAGGGGCACGGCGGCATCGCTCGCCTGGACCAGTCCGTTGGCGCGGCCCAGGTGCTTCGCGGGGACGAGTGCTGGCGTCAGGGCGGTGTACGACGTCCGCTGGAGCGCACCGCTCACCGACGCGAGGGCGGTGCCCACGTAGACGTGCCAGGGCGCGAGCTGACCAAACGAGATCAGAATGGCATAGACGAGGGTGACCAACCCCGCGCCGCAATCTCCCAGACGCATCGCGTTCCGGAGATCCCAGCGATCCACCAGCACCCCCACGATGGGTGCCACGAGCACCCCGGGCAGGATGGTCAGCACGGAGATCAGCGCGAAATCCGTGACCGAGCTGGTGAGGCCATACACCCAGAGCCCCAGGGCGAAGCTGGTCAGGGCGCTGCCGAGCTTCGACACCGTCTGGCTGCCCCAGATGATGGCGAAGCGCAGCACGCCGTTCCCTGACTCGCTCATCGCTGCTCAGACGCGGGGGACCTGCGGTGCAGGGAGGAATAGGCCTCTTGCAGCTTCATCCCCAGGGCAATGCGTGCCGCCACGGGACCGACGCGAACCGCTGACGGGATGTCCCACCACCAGAGGTTGAACGCGATGGAGGGGGAAACGGTGTGGACGCGATGCCACCAGTTCACCGGCAGGAAGAGCAGTTCGCCCGGTTCGAGGATGAAGTCGTAATCCGGCCGGAGCCCGCTCGCGGTCATCTTCCTGGCCGCTCCCGCCTCGAGGTCCACTCCGCTCAGGTCCGCGGCCCAGTCGAGCGGTGCCGGTTGGAGGCGCCGGGCCTGGTGAGGCGCATAGAGTTGCCAGCGCTTCTGGCCGGAGAGCTGGGCGTAGAGGTTGTGGGCGCGATCCCTGTGAAGCTGGGCGAAGGTGCCGCGCGGGGCGATCCAGACAGAGGATTCGGTGAGGCGGTTCAACCAGCGGGGGGCATAGTCCGGGAAGCGGACGTCCTCCCGCAGGGAGGGGACGGCCCGAAGCAGCGACGGACCCACCAGATGGTTGATGTCCTCCGGCCGCTTCCCCAGCATCTGGTCCGAGAGTTCATCCAGGTCGCTTTCGAGCGGAAGCGACGAGGAGGCCCCCACCTCGTCCAGATAGGCGGACAGCTTCATCCGCCGTGCGCCGCCCAGGGGCTCCGAAGTGCCTGGCAGGGCGCCCCGCGTGTAGAGCGCCGACCTGATGGTGATCTCGACGCCTCCGTGCATGGCGCGGAACCACTCGAACGTCCACTTCGAGAAGGCGGGCCATTCCTGGACGGCGCCGGTGAAGATGACCGGTTGTCCCGCCTTCTCCCACGATGCGATGAAGTGCTCGCGGGAGACGAGCGGAACCCGGGGGATGGCCTGAGGCATCATGGCGTGCTCCTCCATCCTCCGGGCTACTGCACGGTCACCGCCGTCTCGTGGCCGCGCCGTTTCAAGTCCAGGATCAGCAAGTCGAGCGACATGTTCTCGTCGTTCGTCGAGAAGATCTTGTTCTCGTTGAGGTACTGCGACATCTCGTTGATGAAGCTCTCGATGTACTCGACCTTCCGCGGGTAGTCGTCCTCGTCCGCGTAGCCCAGCAACGAGTCGAACGAGCTGGACCGCTCGTAGCGCTTGCGGAAGGGGGACTTGGCGTAGTCGCGCGAGGTGATTTCGAGCGGGGTGAAGAGGCGCAGCTCAAGCCTCCCTCGGACCGTGAAGAAGGGGCGGACCTTCTTCTCCAGCACGTTCTTTCGCAGGAAGTCCACGGTCATCTTGAGCTGATCCACTGTCTCGCCGGGATAGTTGTGGAACAGCATCAGCTTGTTCACGATCCCCTTCTGGCTGCTGATGTCGAGGATGTTCTGCACCTGCCGGATGGAGACCCCCTTGATCATCTTCTTGAGGACTTCCTGCGAGGCGGACTCCAGGCCCCATTCGATGACGCGGATGCCGGCCTTGTGCCAGAGCTCCAGGATCTTCTCGTCGGTGAACTGGGGCTCGAAGCGGGCATAGGTGAGGATGTTCACGTCGAGGCCGCGCCGGATCAGCTCCTCGGCGATGGCCGTGCCCTCCTTCACCTCCAGCATGTCATCCACGAAGTGGAAGAAGCGCGTGTTGTAGCGCTTCGCCAGGAGCTCGATGTTGTCCACCGTCTTCACGGCGTCGTTGCTGTAGTAGCCGGAGTACGTCTTGTAGTGGTTGCAGAACGTGCACTTGGCGAAAGCGCAGCCGCGCGAGGTGGACAAGGGCAACGTCGGCAGCAAGAACTTGTCGAGGTCGTAGCCATCGAAGTCCGGCCGGAAGATCGAAAGCTGGATGTCGTGGCGCGGCTCGTTGACCTGGATGTTCCCTTCCGCATCCCGGAAGACGACGCCGTCGAGCTGCTCCACGGGCTTGCCGCGCAGGAACTCCAGGAAGGTGGTCTCCGCTTCCTTGAGGAAGGCGTAGTCGATGCAGTCGTTGTTCTTGAGGTACTCTTCCTTGAAGGTGGAGGCGTCCGGTCCCCCGACGGCGATCTTCCCCTGGATGAGCGGCTTGAGGCGCCGAGCGAACCAGAGCGTGGCCTTGCGCTGAATCTGGATGACGGAGAAGCCCACCACGCGCGGGTTGAGGGCCGCCACCTCCCGGACCTTCTGGTGCAGGAAGTTCGTCACCGGGTTGTCGATCTCTCCGCCAGCCTCGTCATAGGTCAGCGCCAGGTCGATGACGATGTGCAGCATCCCGGTCAGCACGAAGATGAGCGAGGCGAGGCTGCTCTCCTGCTCGTCGCAGAAGACCTCTTCGTACTTGCGGGCCTGGAGCTTCTGCTTCACCTGTTCGACCCTGGCGAAGCCAATCTGGTTGTCGATGTAGTGCAGGTAGACGAGCGCGTTGCGAATGCGATCGAAGTCCGCCGGGACGTCGATGTGCGCCTTGGCGAGTTCAGGGAGGAACCGGTAGGCCAGATCCTTCAGCATCTCCTCCGTGAGGAGGAAATCCCGGAGCAGCACGTTGACGTCCTGCTGTTTCACCTTGAAGAAGTTCTTCCTCAGGGCCGCCGTCAACGTGGGCACCGCCAGATGCGGATAGTCCATGTTGTGGTTTGGCATCTTGAGGAGGACCGCGTCGGTGCGGCGCTCGCGGGCGGCCGGCGTGTCGGCGTTGTCCTTCCCAGGCTGGGCGGCGTTGTCGTCGGCCATGGACGGATTGCTTGCCATCGGTGTACCCCAGTGTGATTGGTTCAGCTCTTGCGACCCTTGTCGGTCGCGAGCTCCAGCGAGTTGCGCTCCAGGATCCACCTGTTGTCCACGAAGACGGGGGACTGGCACTCGTAGGTGTCGGCGATCGAATCCAGATCAAACTCCAGCACCACGCTGTTGCTGCTGTGCCGCCACTCATTGTACTGGCCCAGCGAGGCATACCGCTCGAGGAAGGCCTGGTCGAACGCGGCGATTCGGGCCTCCACCGCGGCCTCCACCCCATAGCCTCTGCGCAGCTTCGCGATATCGGCTTCGACGGACTGCTCCTGGTTCATGATCCGCGCGAGGTGCCACAGCTCCTTCAGCGCGTAGAAGTGCTTCACGAAGCCGCCCCGGCTCAGGTTCACCGAGTCGTTCAACTGCGGCCAGCGGGACCAGAGTTCGGCGAGGGCGTTCGCCAGTTGCGCCGAGTCGTCGCCACCGGCCGTGAAGGGGACCTCGACCACTGGGAAGCGAGACAGGAGGTTTCGATCCTCCGGGCTCTCGGAGAGCTTCCGCAGCTCGGAGAGCAGCGCCGGGAGCGTCTGGGGCAGCCGCTCGGCGGTGATGCAGAACCGGAAGTCGATGATGTAGCGCCGCAGGAGGGCGGCCGTGGACCGGAGGCTGTCCGCCAGTCCGGAGAAGTTGTCATGGTCCGTCAGGTGCGGCAGCAGCATGAGCTTCGGCAGCCGGCAGTCCAGGCGGGTGAGGAGGTCGACGAACGACGCATCCGGTTGCGCCGGGCTCAAGATCTTGAAGTTCGGGTCCGGCTTCTGCGAGTCCTTGCGATCCCGGAACACGCCAATGATCTGCTCGAGCTGTGCGCGTACCTGCGCGTTGTCGTGGGGCACCACGAGGAATGCTGTCAGGTGCGCGTAGTGCGTGTTGTGGTACCAGCACAGCTCCTGCTCTATCCGCGCGAGGAGACTCTGCTCATCCTGGACAGGGAGGACATACTCGACGATTCGCTTACGCAATCTTCCTCCACCTTACAGATGGCGGGCTGTTCACGATTCACATGAATTATAACGGTCGGCGGGCGTCAACGCTACCCGGGGCCATTCGCGCTGCGCTGCGTCGGCGCCGGGCCTATCCCTCTTCTTCGGGGCGCCGCGGGGTGACGGGTTTGGGTTTGATGCGGCGCAGCCGATCGAAGTCCGAGGCGCGGCGTGTGTCTTTGAGGACGCCCTCTTGCTTGCGCTCGGTCTCCGTCTGGAGCTCCAGACGGGCGAGGCTCCTGTCCGCCCCGCTGGCGAGCTGCCGTAAGAGCAGCTCGTATTGCCGGTGCATCCGCGCAATGGTCGCCTCGTCGAAGATGTCGGCGTCGTAGCTCCACGAGGCCTCGAGCCCGCCGTCGTGCTCCGTGAGGATGACGACGAGGTCGAACTTCACCGCGTCGAAGTTGGGCGTGACCTGGCTCAAGCTCAGGTCCCCGAGCCGGAGCGGTGGCAGCGGCGTGTTCTGCAACACGAAGAGAATCTGGAAGAGCGGGTTGTAGCTCAGTGAACGCTCAATCCCGAGCTCGTCCACGACGCGCTCGAAGGGCACGTCCTGGTGCTCGTAGGCCTCGAGCGTCAGCGCCCTGACGCGCTGAAGGAGTTCCTGGAAGGAGAGGGAGCCTTGAACCTGGCACCGGAGCGCGAGGGTGTTGACGAAGAACCCAATCAAATCCTCGGTGAGCGGGTGGGCCCGGTTGGCCAGGGGAACTCCCACCACGACGTCCTCGCTGCCCGTCAGCCGGTGAAGCAGCGTGTAGAAGGCCGCCAGCGCGGTCATGAAGAGCGTCGTCCCCTCCTGTCTTCCGAGCTTCTGGAGCGCTTCGGTGTCCTGGGGGCTGAGCCGTCCAACGACGAGCTTGCCGCGGTGGCTCGGAACTTCGGGCCGTGGGAGCGCGGAGGGTAACGCGAGCCGCGCGGGGGCTCCGGCCAGCCGCTGGCGCCAGTACTGGAGCTGGCGCTCAAGGAGCTCGCCCTGGAGCCAGTGCCGCTGCCAGTACGCGAAGTCGGCATATTGGATTGGCAGGGGCGGCAGCGGGTTCTGCTTGCCTGCGCTGAACGCCTCGTAGAGCGCTGTCATCTCGCGGAAGAGCACTCCCAGTGACCAGCCGTCCGAGACGATGTGGTGGAGCGTCACCAGCAACGCGTGCTCCTGTTCGTCCAGCCGCAGCAGGCGGACGCGCAGCAGCGGGGGCTCGGCGAGTTCGAACGGCCGCTCCGCCTCCGCCTTCTCGATCTCCCGGGCACGCGCCTCGCGCTCGCCCGCGGGCAACGCGCGGAGGTCTTCGACCGGCATCTTCAGCGCCAGCGCCGGCACGATGCGCTGGACCGGGCGTCCCTCCTGGGACTCGAACGCGGTGCGGAGCACCTCGTGGCGCTCCAGCAGCGTCTCCACGCATCGCTCGAGCACCGCCACGTCGAGCGCGCCGGTGAGCCGCAGCGCTCCCGGGATGTTGTACGTCGAGGCGTGCGGCTCGAGCTGGGCGAGGAACCAGAGCCGTTGCTGCGAGTAGGACAGTGGCAGGGGGGCGCCCCTGTCCACTGGGGAGAGCGGCCGCGAGGCGGCCTGCCGGGAGCGGCTTGCCGCCTCGATTCGCTCCGCCAGCGTGGCCACGGTGCCGCCCTCGAACAACGACTTCAACGGCAGCTCGATGCCGGTGGTTTCACGCACCCTGGACAGGAGCCGTGTCGCCAGCAGCGAGTGCCCACCCAGCTCGAAGAAGTTCTCGTGAATTCCGACGTGGGTCCTTCCGAGCAACTCGCGCCAGAGCGACACGAGGGTCAGCTCGGCCGCGGTACGAGGTGCGCTCAGGGGGCCTCCAGCCTCTGGGCCGTCCAGAGGCGCTTGGGCAAGCACCCGCCGATCGACCTTGCCATTCGGGGACAGGGGCAGTGCGTGGTGGAACACCACGGCGGATGGAATCATGTGCTCGGGGAGCTGGGGCTCCAGGTAACCCCGCAGGTCGCCGGAGGTGAGGGCGGAGGCGTCCCGGAGGACGACATGCGCCACCAACCGTTTGGTGTCCGCGCGCTCCCCGGCCGCCACCACGGCGGCGTCGCGCACCGCCGGGTGCCTGAGCAAGGTGGCCTCCACCTCACCGGGCTCAATCCGGAAGCCGCGGACCTTCACCTGGTTGTCTACCCGGCCCAGGAACTCGATGCGCCCATCGGCCCTCCAGCAGGCGAGGTCTCCCGTCCGGTACATGCGGCTGCCCGGCTCGCGGCTGAACGGGTCCGGCAGGAACCGCTCCGCGGTCAGGTCGGCATGTCCCATGTACCCACGCGCGAGCCCGTCGCCCGCGCAGTACAACTCACCGGGCGCTCCGAGCGGCACGGGCTCGAGTCCTGCGTCGAGGAGATGGACCCGCGTGCCCGTGACAGGCGCGCCGATGGGGACCGATGCCGTGGTCTCCTCCAGCGCCTCCATGGGGTGGCAGCAGGTGAACGTGGTGTTCTCCGTGGGGCCATAGCCGTTGATGAGCCGGAGCCCGGGGTGACGCTCGAGTACGCGGCGCACGTGGGTGGGGGAGAGCACGTCTCCGCCCGCGAGGAGCTGCCGCACCCCCGAGAGTGCCTCCAGGTGGTGCTCCACCACGTTGTGAAAGAGCCCGGCGGTCAGCCACAGCGTGGTGACCCGATGCCTGGCCACGGTGTCCTCGAGGCGCTCGAGTGATGTCGCGTCGCCGGGGAACAGGACCAGGCGGCCACCGTTCAACAGCGGCCCCCAAAGCTCCAGCGTCGCGGCATCGAACGAGAATGGCGCGAGGTGGAGGAAGGCATCCTCCGCGGACAGCGTCACGTAGTTGGGGGCGGTGACGAGGCGGACCACGGCCCGGTGGGGGATGCACACGCCCTTCGGTTGGCCGGTGGAGCCCGACGTGTACATGACATAGGCGAGGTTCTCGGCTCCCACCGCGTCCGGCACGCCCCCCGCGGACTCACCGGCGATGGTCGACCATCCGGCGTCGAGGCAGAGCCGGTCCGCGAGGGTGCCCTCGAGCGTCGGCTCCAGGGCCTCCTCGGTGAGGACGAGCCTTGCGTCCGCGTCCGTCAGCATCCGCGTGAGGCGCTCCCGTGGGTGGCCCGGCTCGAGAGGCAGGTATGCACCCCCTGCCTTCAGGATGCCCAGCATGCCGATCACCCTCTCGAACGAGCGGCGCACATACAGGCCCACTCGGGTGTCGGGTCCAACGCCGCGGCGCCGGAGGTGATGCGCAAGCTGGTTGCTGCGTCGATCCAGTTCCCCGTACGTCAATCGCTGGTCGTCCAACTCGACGGCGACGGCGTGTGGGTTCCGGGTGGCCTGCTCCTCGAAGCGCTGGTGGAGGGTCGCATCGCGCGGGTACCCACGCCCGGTGCTGTTGGCCCGGGTCATCACCGCCACTTCCGGCTCGGTGAGCAGCGGGAGCCGCGCAATCGGTGCGCCGGGGTGTTCCAGCGCTCCCCGGAGCAGCCGCTCGAAGTGCTCGGCCATGCGGGACACCGCCTCGCTGGTGAGCCAGGTGGTGTCGAACTGCCAGCTCGCCACCCAGCCTTCACCCCTTTGCTCGATTTCGAGTAGGAGGTCGAACTTCGCCTGTTCGGGCAGCACCTCCTCGAAGGAGGTCTTCAGGCCCGGCAGGGTGGGGCCCCCGCCAGGGGTGTCTCGCAGCAGGAACATGAGCTGCAGGAAGGGCGGCCGGCTGGACGTGCGGACTGGCCGGACAGCCTCCACCAGCTTTTCGAATGGCAGATCCTGGTGCGCGAGGGCGGTGAGGGCCACCTCGCGTACCCGTGCCACGAGCTGCTGGAACGTCACGTGCTCGGGAAGGTGGTTTCTGAGGACCAGCGTGTTCACGAAGAACCCGGCCACCCCTTCGAGTGCCCGATGGGTCCGGTGCGCCACCGGCGTGCCGACCACGAGATCGCGTTGCCCGGTGTGCCGGTACAGCAGCGCCTCGAATGCGGCGAGCATCGCCATGAAGGGCGTAGCGCCCTCTGCGTGACAGAGCGCGTGCAATGAGGCCATCAGTGGCGCGGGCAGGGGGCGCCGGACGACGCCGGCCGGACCAGGGATGCTGGAGCGCGTCCGGCGGGACAGGGGGAGCTCGAGCTCCGTCGGTGCGCCCTCCAGTGTCCTCCGCCAATGCGCGAGCTGCTCCGCTTGCACTTCGTCATTGAGCCACCCGCGCTGCCACACCGCGAAGTCGGCGTACTGCACCTCCAGCGCTGGCAGCACCGCCTCACGCCCGGCGCTCCGGGTGCCATAGAACTCGGCCAGATCCCGGAAGAGGAGGTCGAGCGACCACGCGTCGCACACGACGTGGTGGAGTACCACCACCAGGCGGTGCTCCTCTTCGCCCAGTTGGAGCAGCCGCGCGCGCATCAGCGGCGCTCGTGAGAGATCGAAGGGGCGGGCGGCCTCTGCGCGGACCAGCTCCTCCGCGCGAGCCTCGCGCTGCCCGCGAGGCAGCGCGCGCAGGTCATCCACCTCGAAAGGCAGCTCCACCGCGGGCTCGATGAGCTGGATCGGTTCACCATCCCGCTCGAGCAAGCGGGTCCGCAGGATTTCGTGCCGCCGCGTCAGCTCGCTCAGGGAGAACGCGAGCGCGGCGGCGTCGAGCCTTCCAACGAGGTGGAGCGTCCCGGGCATGTTGTAGGCGGCGCTGCCGGGGTCCATCTGGGCCAGCAGCCACAGCCGTTGCTGCGCGAAGGACAGTGGCGGTGGTGCGCTGCGGCTGGCGCGGACGAGCGGCGGAGTGGCACGGGGGGCGGGGGTATTTCCGGCCTGTTCGATTCGCGCCGCCAGCGCCGCGATGGTGCCCTCCTCGAACAAGGCCCTGAGTGGCAGTTCCACCCCGAACGTGCTCCGGAGCCGGGCGAGGACCTGCATGGCCAGCAATGAGTGGCCTCCCAACTCGAAGAAGCCCTGGTCGATGCCCACGCGCTCGAGCTGCAGGACGTCCGCCCAGATTCCGGCGAGCATCGCCTCGGTCTTCGTGCGCGGCGCCTCTCCCTCGAACGAGGAGGGCGGGGGAGGCAGAGCGCGCCGGTCCACCTTTCCGGAGGAGCCATACGGGAACGCGGCGAGCCGGACGATCGCGGCCGGCACCATGTACGGGGGCAGCCGCGCGGCGAGCTGAGCGCGCAGGGCCGACGGCGCCACTTCCGGTGCGGCAACCGCGTAGGCGATGAGCCGTGCCTCCTTCCCCGCGTTCTCCCCCTGGAGGAGGACGATGGCGTCGCGGACGCCCTCACAGGCGCGGAGCGCGGTTTCAATTTCACCCAGCTCCACGCGGAAGCCCCGGACCTTCACCTGGTCGTCGGCGCGTCCCAGGTACTCCAGCACGCCGTCCGCACGCATGCGGGCCAGATCGCCGGTGCGGTACATGCGGCTGCCCGGCGTGGTGGCGTGCGGGTCCGCCATGAAGCGCTCGGCGGTCAGCGCGGGATCGCGGAAGTAGCCTCGGGCCAGGCCCTCACCCGTCAGCCACAGCGCCCCCACGCCGCCCGCCGGTACGGGCTCGAGCCGCCCATCGAGGACGTAGGCGCCCATTGTCCGCAGCGGTTGTCCGATGGGGACGTCGTCCAGCCCCGTTGTCGTCGCGGCTGACAGGTCGTGGCAGGTGGCGGACACCGTTGCTTCGGTCGGCCCGTAGACGTTGATCAGGTGAATGGACGGTGGCGCGTGGCGGTGCCACTGCGTCACCCGGTCGGCGCGCACGCGCTCCCCTGCGACAATCACGAAGCGAAGCGACGCGGGAAGCGTGAGGCCCCTCTCGGCCATCGCGGCGACCACCGTGTGGAAGAAGGCGGTCGGCAGGTCCAGCAGCGTCACCGCCCACCGTTCACACCCGGCGAGGAAGCCCTCCACGGTATCGAGCATCGCCGCGTCACGGAGGACGAGCGTGGCGCCCGTGCAGAGCGCGAGGAAGATCTCCTCCACGCTGGAGTCGAAACTGAGGGAGTTGAACTGGAGGACGCGATCCTCGGGGACGACGCCAAAGCGCACCCGCTCGGCCTGGACGAGGCTTGCGAGGGCGCGATGGGACACCATGACGCCCTTGGGCCGCCCGGTGGAGCCGGACGTGTAGATGACGTAGGCGAGGTTCTCCGGCGTCACGGCGGAGGGCGGCGGCTCATGGCGTGTCTCCCCGGCCTCCACCGTCACCACGGTGACACCCTGGCTGGCGAAGAAGGCCGCGTGGGACGCATGGGTGACGGCGATCCGCGCCTCCGAGTCCGCGAGGACGTCCGCGCGCCGCGCGTTGCTGAACTCGGGGTCCAGCGGTACGTAGGCCCCTCCCGCCTTGAGAATCCCGAACACCGCGATGAGCTGTTCGAACGAGCGTTCGAGGTAGAGCACCACGCGGGTGTCGGGTCCTACGCCCAGCTCGCGCAACCGCCAGGCCAGCGCGTTGGCCCGGGCGTCCAACTGCCCATACGTCAGCGAGTCCTCTCCGGACAGGATGGCGGCCGTCTCCGGCGAGTGCCGCGCGCGCGCCTCGAACCAGGTGTGAACGCAGGCGGGCGGTGGCGTCTCCAGGGCTCGCCCCCATGCGAGCAACCGCGCCCGGTCTTCCGCGGGGTCGAGCTGCAGCATGGCCAGCGGCGCATCGGGCTGGTCCACGGCGCTGCGCAGCAGCGACTCGTATCTCCGCAGCAGCCGCTCGGCCGTCCCGGGCACGAAGAGGTCCACGTTGTATTCGAGCGCCACGTGGAAGCGCCCGTCGAGTTCGGCGATGGAGAGGGCAAGGTCGAGCTGGGCCGTTCCGAGCTCCAGCTCCAGGGACTCCATGGCCACGCCCGCGAGCGAGAGCCGCGCGCCGCCCGTGCCCTGGGCCAGGGCCGCCAGTCCTCTCTCGCTTCGCGGCGGAGATTGCTGGAAGGAGAAAATCGTCTGGAACAGCGGGGAGCGGCTCGCCTGGCGCAGGGGGGCCAGGCGCTCGACGAGGAGGCTGAACGGCATGGCCGCGTGTTCGAGCGCTTCATGGACGGTCCGGCTCGCTTGCGCCATCAACGCGCGGAACGAGAGCCCATCATCCAGTTCCAGGCGCATCACCAACGGGTTGACGAAGTACCCGACCGTCTCCGCCAGCTCGGCGCGATCGCGGCCCACGGTAGGTACGCCCACCCAGAGCTCCCGCTGGCCATTGTGCCGGTGCAACAGCGTGGCATACGCCGCGAGCAACGGGGCGAAGGGAGTCGCCGTTTCGCGGCGAAAGAGCTCCTTCAACCGCGCCGTGAGCGCCGCGTCCAGCACGCGCTCCTTCCTGCCGCCGCGGTACGTCTGCACCGGCGGGCGGGGGTGATCCGCCAGGTGCTCGAGGACCGGCGGGGAGCCCGACAGCCGGTGCCGCCAGTACTCCCAGACGCGCTGTCCGTGCTCACCTTCGAGCCGTTCCTGCTCCCAGCGCACGCCGTCCGCGTAGGAGGCCGCGGGGGCGGGAAGCACCGCCGCGACACCGTCCCGCTCGGCGGGGTAGAGCGCGGAGAGTTCCCGGGCAAGCTGTCCGAGCGACCAGAAGTCCGCGATCAGATGATGCGCCACCACCAGCAGCACCTGCTCGGTCCCGCTCCGCCGGTACAGCCGGACCCGAAGCAGGGGGCCCTGCTGGAGCTCGAACGGGAGCGAGGCCTCTTCGCGGAGCCGGGCGCGCAGCGTGTCGTCACTCCAGGCGGAGGCGTCCTCGTAACGGAAGCCGGCTTCTCCTTCTGGGTGGACCCGCTGGAAGGGCGTCCCTTCATGCGCGTGGAACGTGGTGCGCAGGCTGGGGTGGCGCTCGACGAGCCGGTGCACCGCGCGCCGGAGCAGTCCCTCGTCGAGCGGCTCCAAGACGCGGAGCGCCGCGGCGATATGGTAGGCGGCGCTGTCGGGCGCGAGCTGGTGCATGAACCACAGCGCGCGCTGGCCGTGTGACAGAGGGAAGTCACCCACCTCCGCGCTGGCCGGGCGCTCGGGCTGCCAGCGCGCGCCGGCTGCTCGCGCCGCTTCGACCCCAGCGGCGATCTCCGCCAGGTTGCGGCTGCCCAGCAGGCGCGGCAACGGCACGAGGACGCCCCATCGAAGCTGGAGCCGGTGCTGGAGCTCCACGCTCGATAGCGAGTCCAGGACCAGTTCCTCCAGGCGCGCCGTGGCGGTAACTGGCAGCGACAGAACCTGGGAGACCTCCTCCGCGACTTCGCGCCACAGCGGCGAGTCCTCGGTTCCGGGCGGCGCGTTCTCTGCCGCGGTGAGGGGCCCTGTCCTTGCCGTGTCCAGTGTGGCGTGTGCCAGGACCTGCAGCTCGCCCGCGAGGAACGCCGCGCGGCACGCATGTCGTTGAATCTTCCCGCTCGACGTCTTGGGTACCGAGCCGGGTTCGATCAGGACCACCGAGGAGGCCATCAGCTCGTGCTGCTCGGCCACCGCTCTGCGAATCGCGCTGATGACCTCGTCGAGGCCGCTTTCCACGCGCTGCGCGTTGGCCTCGTAAACGACCACGAGCTGCTCGGTGCCATCCGCTTCCACGGAGAATGCCGCGCCAGAGCCAGGGCGCACCGCCGGGTGGCATTTCTCGACCGTGAACTCGATGTCTTGGGGGAAGTGGTTGAGCCCGCGGATGATGATGAGGTCCTTTGCGCGCCCGGTGACGAAGAGTTCACCGTCGCGGAGGAATCCAAGGTCACCCGTGCGGAGAAACGGGCCCTCGCCCGTGCCGCGCAACCGGGCCTGGAAGGTCCGCGTGGTGGCCTCGGGTTGGCCCCAATAGCCACCGGCCACGCTCGAACCCGAGACCCAGATTTCGCCAATCTCCCCATCGCGCCGGAGCTCGAAGGTCTCCGGATCCACGACAGCCAACCTGCCGTCGATCACATTCCGCCCGGAGCCCACCAACGCGTGTGCCGCGGCGTGCCCGGCCTCCACCGGGATGGCCTGGCCCCTCTGGAGCGCCTGTCCGTCGAAGGACGCCACCTGGGGGGCTTGCCCCACCTCCGAGCCCGAGACGATCAGTGTCGCCTCGGCGAGCCCGTAGCAGGGATAGAACATCTCGCGGCGGAACCCGACCGGGCCGAACGCCTGTGTGAAGCGATCGAGGGTCTCGGGGCGGATGGGTTCGGCGCCGTTGAAGGCCACGCGCCAACTGCTCAAATCCAGACCCTCGCGCTGCTCCGGACGGATTTTTCGCGCGCACAGCGCATACGCGAAGTCGGGTCCTCCGCTGGTGGTTCCGCGGTACCGGGAAATGGCCTTCAGCCAGCGCAGGGGCTGCTGGAGGAAGTCCATCGGTGACATGAGCACGGCCGGGTAGCCCGTGTAGAGCGGCTGGAGGATTCCGCCGATGAGCCCCATGTCATGGTAGGGCGGCAGCCAGATGATGGCCCGGCTTGTCGGGTCCTGCCGGAAGCACCGCCGGATTGCCTCCAGGTTGTGCAAGAGATTGCGGTGGGTGAGCGTTACTCCCTTGGGCAGGCTGGTCGAGCCGGAGGTGTACTGGAGGAAGGCGAGTGAGTCGCCGGAGAGCGGCGGCGGCGTCCACGCATCCGAGGCGCGATCGTCGACTTCATCCGTGACGATCCAACGCAGTTGAGCCAGCTCGGGGGCGATTGGATAGAACTGGCGGAGCAACTCCAGGTGCTCGCTCCGGATGAGGCCGGCGGCGGCCTGGGCGTCGGTGGCGATTGCCTGGAGCCGCAGGAGCGAGCGGTCGTGCCGTGGCGGGTACACGGGGACCGCCACCATCCCAGCGTAGAGACAGCCGAAGAACGCGGCGATGTACTCCACCCCTGGCACATAGAGGAGCAGGATGCGGGTGCCCGGCGGTAGCTCCGCCAGCCGGGCCGCGATGGCCCGGGCGCGACGATCCAGCGCGGCGTATGTCAACCGGTCTTCCTGCGTCTCGCCATCTACCAGGAAGGTGTAGAGGCCGAAGTCCGGCGCTCGTTGAGCTCGCTCGCGCAGAAGCTCCACCAGCGTGAGCGCGTGGGCAGGATTATCGCTGTGATGGCTCATTTGGCGTGGGCATTCTATGCCCAGTTTGGAGCCCGCCGCATCCCGGAGCGGAGCGGGCGGTGGCTTTGCCACAGGGCGTCTGGAGAGGAGTTTCGTGCTGCGGTAAAGTCTTTCCTCTCCCGTCTCCGCGTGGGTGCCTTTTGAGGATCTGTCTCATCGCGCTTCCCTGGTCTCTGTACCGCCATCCATCGGCCGCCCTGGGCGCGCTGTGCGCCTACCTGAAGCAGCAGGAGCCCACGCTCGAGGTGGTGTGCCGTTCTGACTTTCTCGACGCGGCGGCTGCGCTCGGTTTCGGCTGCTACGACCGGATCTCGCAGTCCTCTTACGATGTCGGCGAAATGTTGTACGCAGCGCTGTGTTTTCCGGAGAGGAAGGAGCAGGTGCGCGCCTTCTTCATCTCGCGGATGGAGGAGTCAGGTGCGCCGCTCACGGGAGCGGGCAGCTTCCTCGACCCGGAGATTCACGGCGAGCGTCCTACCTGGTCGAGCGCGTTCG
Source organism: Myxococcus sp. AB056 (assembly GCF_006547365.1). Lineage (NCBI taxonomy): Bacteria > Pseudomonadati > Myxococcota > Myxococcia > Myxococcales > Myxococcaceae > Myxococcus > Myxococcus sp. AB056. The sequence continues at coordinate 95,390 of NZ_VHLB01000006.1, forward strand.
ACGTCATCCAGGCCCGCTTGGAGGCGCACCTGGACCGCGTGGCGGAAGAGGTGGCCGGACGCTACCAGCTCGTCGGTTTGACGACTTGCTTCGGACAGCTCTTCGCGAACCTGGCGCTCAGCATGCGAATCAAGCGGCGCTCCACCGGGACGCGGATTGTGCTCGGAGGTTCGACGGTCTCCGAGCGCGTCGGTCCCTCTCTCTTGAAGGAGCTCGACTGCTTCGACTACGTCATCCAGGGTGAGGGCGAGCAGCCGCTGCTGGCGTTGGCGCGCGGACTGGCCGCTGAAGAGGACGTCAGCGGCCTGAAGGGGCTCATCACGCGAGAGACCGCCAGCGCCCTGCCGCGCGGCGCGCCCTTCTGGGAGGTGTCCGACGTCAACAGCCTGCCCATCCCTGATTACAGCGAGTACGCGACCCGGGCGGAGGCGCTCAACTTCCTCTGGCTGATGACGGTGGAAGGCTCCCGGGGCTGTTGGTGGGATCGCGCGAAGCGGACCGGCAACCCCAAGGCGACGTGTCACTTCTGCAACCTGAACGTGCAATGGAGTGGCTACCGCGAGAAGGGGGCCGAGCGGCTCGTTTCAGAGGTGGTGGCCCTCAACGAGCGCTACCACAACAACGTTCTTTTCTTCCTAGACAACATCATTCGGCTCAAGGGGGTGGATGAGTTCGCGCAACGGCTCATCGATACCGGCAAGGACTGGGTCATCTTCTATGAGATGCGTGCCAACATCCGTCCCCACGAGCTGTTGATGTTGTGGCAGGCCGGTGTCCGGTTCGTCCAGTTCGGCATCGAGAGTCTCTCCGAGTCGTACTTGAAGCGGATCGGCAAGGGGACGTCGGTCATCACCAACCTGCAGGTGATGAAGATCTGCCATGAGCTGGGAATCTCTAACGGCGCGAATCTCCTCACCGACTTCCCTGGCGGGCGGCCGGAGGAAGTGGCGGAGACCTGCGAGACCATCCAACGGTACGCGCTCGGCTACGAGCCGCTCTCGGCCAACCGTTTCTGGCTCGGACGCGGGGCCACCGTCCAGGTGTTGAGCCAGGAGTACGGGGTCCGCAACCTGCGCAACGCCGACTTCTACCGGGCCGGGTTGCCCGAGGCGCTCTACGAGCGGCTGTACCTGCTCGATCTGTCGTACGACCAGGACGGACCCGTGGCTGACTGGAGCCACGTCCGCGCGCTCTGCAAGCAGTGGGGGGCCGCTTACTCCGCAGCACGCGCCAGCGAGTACCGGCACCTGCTGACGTACCTCGACAGCGGGCAGTCCATGCGCATCTTCGATGCGCGGACCGGCGTGCTCCGGACCTCCGTGTTCAAGGGCCTCGCGCGCGATGTCTACATGTACTGCGCGGAGATACGCCGCTGGGACGATCTCAACCAGGAGTTCATCGAGCCGGGCAGGGCCACCGCGCAGCAGATTGCGGAGCTCCTCGAGGGGTGGAACCAGCAGGGCTTGCTGTACCGGGAAGGGGAGCGCTTGGAGGGGGGCCGGTTCCTCTCACTGGCCCCCGCCTTCACGCCTGAGCTGGCGTCGCGGCGCATCCGTGCGGCCCACGCGGCGGAATTGAAGCGGCGCGGCGCCAGGGCTGATGCGCCGAAGCCCCATCCCATGCCTCCTCGCGCGGGTGACAAGGCCCCGCCGCCCGTCCAGGTGAAGGCGTAGGCCGGGCGGGTCAGAGCCGGATGGTGGCGTACGTGGAGACGCGCAGGTTCGCTGTCGTCCACGCGGGGAGCCGCGAACGCGCCTCTTCGAGCGGCGGCGTCCATTCCGCGAAGAAGGCTTGTACGTCCACCGGCACCTCCTCCTGGCCCCTCAGACGCAGCGAGACCTCGTAGTGCCCTCCTGGCGGTGCGAGCACGTCGAGGACATAGACCGAGTCCTCCGGCGCCAGCGGCGGGAGGGGGGCCGGGAGCGACCATCCCGCGAGGGCGGCCCGCGGAATCCGCACCCGGCCGAGGTATGCCGCGCCCAATTGGAGGCGCAGCCGCACGGTCCGGAGCGCGGTGGTTCCGTCGTCCTGTGATTCGAGCACCTCGACCTGGGGTGCAGGCAGGTCCGCGGGCGGCACTGGCGCGGTGTAACCACCGCGAAAGCCCGGCATCCGCGCGGCCGCTTGAAGGGGCCCGGGCTGCCCGGAGAGCGCGGCGCGCGGGTCGGGAAAGTCCCAGCTCGAGTAATGCACCTCACTGCGGCCCTCCTGAAGGCGGTGCTCCAGCCAGAGCCGCTTGGGCCGTTCGGGTGTGTACGGGAAGCGCAGGAGCAGCGCGGCCAGGAAGGCCACGCTCACCGTGGCGAAGGCCGTGGCCGATGGGCCGAAGCGGGACTGCTCCTGGACAGGGGCAAGTCCGAGCACGGTCGCCAGGGCCACCGGCAGCGCTGCCAGCAGTGCCACGAGTGGATCGAGTGGTACCCCCAGCCGAAGGTGGCCCGCCACCGGGACGAAGAGCTCCAGCAGGGAGCGCCCCATCTGCACGGTCAGCAGCAAGCCCGGCACCCAGCCCGCATACAGGGCCATCATCCGAGCGCGAGGCGAGGCGAGGAAGGTGGCGGCGATGAGCCCGAGCGCGCCGCCCACGGTCCACCACAGCGCCAGGTAGGCGGTGCCAAGCCCCAGAAGCTGCAACGCTCCCAGTGTCAGCACCCACAGCCAGAGCCCACCGAGCCAGGCCGTGAATACGCGCTCCTGGGGCGCCACGCCCCGGGCGGCCAGCCTTCGCGCCCACAGCGCGCGGGGGAGCAGCGCCCCAGTCACAGCGAGCGTGCCGAAGGCCGCGACGGCCAGCCACGGCGAGGCGTACCAGCCATGTGGGCGTTCGAATGCGTAGTGGGGCAGGAAGCCGAAGGCAATCGGCACCACCAGCGCCACCGCGAGCGAAAGCGTACAGAAGCCGAGCCCCTCGGCGGCCAGGGACAGGCGGACGAGTTTCCGCCGAGTGGCGAGGACGGTGGCGCCAGCCACCAGCAGCGCGGCGGCCGCGGCCCAGGCCCACGCCGCGTGGGCGCTGTACTGGAGCATCCAGCGCCCCAGCACGTCGTAGTAGATGGACGGGCCCGAGCCTTTCCCGTCCGGGAATGGCCGAGTGGCGAGCTCGCGTGTCACGGCCAGCGCGCTTTCGCCCATGTGCTGAAGGCTTCCGGGTTCTACCCGCTCAGGCCGATCCAACGGGGAGTGCACCGCATAGCCGTCCCGGAAGAGGGCGAGATCCAATCCGGAGATGCCCGCGCTGCGGTACACGTGGCCGTCGGTGCCCGCCGGAACCAGTCGATGCTGGAAAAGGTCCTGGCCCAGCACGTCGCCGAACGGTTGGGGCACGGCCCGGGCATAGGCTTCCAGGAGCCAGGATGCGTCCGGCCCGGCCCGGAAGAGGATTGCCCGGCCGCCCAGCCCGGTGGCCTCGAGGTTCAGGAAGGTGCGGACCTGGCTCGCCCACCGGTGCTGCATGAAACCGGCTGCGCCGAGCAGGCCATATTCCTCGGCCCCATTGAAATTGAAGAGGACCGTGTTCTCGAGCTCCGGTCCGTTCGCGAGTGCGCGCGCGACCTCGACCATCGCGGCGATTCCGAGCGCGTCGTCCGCCGCTCCGGCGCCCTCGGGAGAGCTGTCGTAATGGGCCGAGAGGAGCACCGCGTCCGGCCTGCGTCCCGGCAAGCGGGCCACCACGTTCCGGACGGTGTAGGCGACGAGGGTGTCGTCATCGAGATAGAGCCCCTCCGCCTCCTGAATCTCGACCTCGAGGCGCGGAAGCTCGCGCAGCACGCTGGCCAGGTAGGTGGCGGCCTCCTGGTGGGCGGGGGTGCCGGGGATGCGCCGGCCGATGCCCTCTGCCAGGTGCCGCATGACGCGCTGGGCACGCTCTTCGGAGAACTCGGTGGAAGGCGCGTCCGCGGTGCGGGGACTGGGTGTCCGGATTGCTCCGGCCTGGATGGCGACGACCACCAGGGTGAGCCCCAATCCGAGCAGCCAGGGGCGAAGCGCGCCAAACCACGAGGAGGGGGATGGAGGGGCCACGTCGTACCGTGCGAGAGGCGCCACCGTCTCGGCGGCCGTGCCCACGCGAGTCTAAGAGTTCACCGCGCCACCGGAAAGGATGCTTCCGGCAACGCGTTCCGGAGGGCGAGTCCTCCGGAAGAGGTCCACCACCCGGCGCTACTTCTTGAGCTTGCCCAGGAGCTTGTCCAACTTCGACTGGTCCAACCCGGCCAGTGGGAAGTCTGAAGGCGCGAGGACCTGCCGCTCGGGAACCCCGCGCTCCGCGAGCAACGTCCGGAGCGTGTCCAGGTACCGAGCGGAGAGCCGCTCCACGGTGGCGGTCTCATGCAGGTCGGTGCTGAAGTACCAGGTGACATGGAGCTGACCGTCCGCCACGCGGGCAATCACCGCCAGCTTGTGCTGGCGCGTGGGCGCCCGTTGCTCCGGGTGGTCCAGCACGGTGAACCACGGACCCGCGAGGTGGTACTGCCCCACGTACCGGAAGAGCACCTCGGCCTGGGGCGCGCGCGCCAACCGGGCGCGAAGCTCCGCGTCGGGTGAGAGGTAGCGCAGCACCCCGTAGCCCAGGCCCCGGTTCGGCACGGAGCGGAGCTGCTCCTTCACCGTCCGCACGGTGGCGCTGGGCCCCGCCCGTTCCGGCGTGAGCCGCACGGGGTACAGCGAGGTGAGCCAGCCCACCGTCCGGGAGAGATCGACGTCCTCGAAGACGTCCTCGCGCCCGTGGCCTTCGATGTCGAGCAGCACTTCCGGATGACCCGTCCATTCGTGCAGGGTCCAGGCCAGGGTGGCGATCAGCAGCTCGCCAATCTCACACCGGTACGCCTCGGGCAGCTCGTTGAGCAGGAGCCGGCTCTCTTCAGGCGACAGGGCGTGTGTGAATTCCCGCTCCAGGCTTGTGGGAACCTGGGGCTCCGGGCGCTCCACAGGAAGCGGCCGGGGTGGCTCCTTCCCCTGCGCGGTCCAGTGCGCGAGTTCCTCCCGCAGCCGGGGCGAGTCCGCGTAGCCCTGGAGGCGCTCGAGCCAGTCGCGGACCGAAGTGGTCCTGGGCGGCAGCTTGCATTCGCCGCCTCCTCCGAGCTGCTCGTAAGCGAGCTGGAGTTGTTCGAAGAGGACGCGCCAGGAGACGCCGTCCACCACGAGCCGGTGCGCGGCGATCATCAGCCGGCTCGGGCGGTGGGGGCCCAGCTCGAGCAGGGCTGTCACCACCACGGGGCCCCCGTCCAACCGGAGCTTCGCCTGGAGTTCCTGCCCCAGCGCTTGGAATCGCTCCTCGAGCAAGGCGTCAGGGACCGAAGCGAGGTCAATCCGGGTGAACGGCATCGGTGCGCCAGGCGGGGTCATGAGGGCTTCCCAGCCGGAGCCATTGCGCGTCACCCTGAGCCTGAGCACGTCGTGGTGGTTCAGCAGCGCGGTCAATGCCTGCTGGAGCCTGGACGGGTCCAGGGGTTGCCGCGCTTCGAGGGGTACGACAATGCCCCAGCCATCCAGGTCCGGTACTTCCTGCTCCAGGAACCAGCGCTGGATCTGGGTCAGCGGCAGGGGGCCGGTGACCGGGCCCTCGTCGTCGGGAGAGGCAGGTGCCTGGGCCGCGACGCTGGCCAGCTCGGCGATGGTCTGGTGCTTGAAGAGCTGCCGCGGGGTGAGCTTGAGCCCCGCCTGGTCGGCTTTCGAAACGACGAGGATCCCCAGGATGGAGTCCCCACCGACGCTGAAGAAGTTGTCGGTGACCGACACCTCCTTCAGGTTCAGGACCTGGCACCAGATGTCCGCCAGGGTGGCTTCCACGGGCGTCCGGGGGGCAACGAGTTGGCTGCGTTGCCTCCTCCGTGCCTCGTCCAGGGAGGGGAGGGCCTCGTGGTTGACCTTCCCATTCAGGGTGAGCGGCAGCTTCTTCAGGTGGACGTAGACATTCGGGAGCACCTCCTCGATGAGCCGCTCCGCGAGGAAGGCGCGGAGTTGAGCGTGCTCCTGCTCCTGGCGCGAGACGTAGTAGGCGACGAGCACCTCGTTACCGTTCGTGTCCCGTTTCAGCATCATCACGCTGTCGCGCACTTGAGGGTGCTGATTGAGCGCGTGGCGCAGCTCGTTCAGCTCGATACGGTAGCCGTGGTACTTCACCTGGTTGTCCGCCCGGCCGAGGTGCTCCAGGGTTCCGTCGGGCAGGTGGCGGGCGAGATCCCCCGTCCGGTACATCCTGGCACCGGGCGTGGCGCTGAAGGGATTGGGGAGGAACGACTGCGCGGTCAGGTCTGGACGGTTCAGGTACCCCCGGGCGAGCGCAGCACCACCGATGTAGAGCTCGCCGCTCATGCCCACTGCCACGGGCCGCAGCCTCGCGTCGAGCACGTAGACCTGGGTGTTGTCGATGGGGCGCTCGAGCGGGAGGGTGTTGTTCGCGGCGAAGGGCCGCGACGAATCCAGCCGGAACGTCATCACGCCCACCGTCGTCTCCGTGGGCCCGTAGTGGTTGTAGATGCGGCACCCGGGCGCCTGGGCTTGCAGTTCTTCGGCCCACGCGAGGGGCGTCGCCTCGCCGCCAAGGATGAGCCGCTGCCGCGGGAGAAGCGCCCCGGCTGTGCCAGCGCTCGCGAGCGCGCGCAGGTGGCTGGGGACAATCTTGAGCACGTCAATCGGGTTGCGCTGGAGGTACTCCACGAAGGCCGCCGGATCCGACACGCGCTCGGCGGAGATGACGTGCAGGGTTCCACCGAGACAGAGCGCGGGGAAGATGACGGTATTGCCGAGGTCCGCCGAGAAGGTGGAGACGGTGGCGTAGGCAGCGCCTTCGGGCAGGTCCAGCCGCTCCATCACGCTCGCAACATAGTTGTGGAGTTGCCGATGCTCGACGACGACACCCTTGGGACGGCCGGTGGAGCCGGAGGTGAAGAGGACGTACGCGGGGTGCTCCAGCAGGGCTCCGCCGCGTGGGGCACTGGTAGGTTCCCCGGCGAAGGTGGCCTCTTCGTCGAGGCACAGCACCTCGCGCCCCTCGGCCTCGGGTACGGTTTCGCGCAACCGTTTCTGGGTGAGGAGGACCTTCGCCTGGATGTCGTCAAGCAGCCCGGCGAGCCGTTGCCGGGGTTGGCCCGGATCGAGCGGGACGTAGGCCCCGCCAGACTTCAGGACGGCCAGGATTCCCACCATGATTTCGAGCGAGCGGTTGAGGTACAGCCCCACACGCATCTCCGGACCCACGCCCCGGCGTCGGAGCGCGTGCGCCACCCGGTTGGCCCACGCGTCGAGCTGCGCGTAGGTGAGCGTGCGCTCCTCGTAGACGAGTGCCACCCGGTCCGGATGGCGTGAGGCTTGTTCTTCCACCCAGGTGTGGACGCAGCGCGCCGGGTGCTCCCGGGCCGTGGCGTTGAAGTCCACCAGCAACCGTGCCCGCTCGCGTGGGCTCACCGCATCCAAGCCATCCAGCCGCGCCCGCGGCGAGCCGGCTATCTGCTCCAGGAGCGCTTCGAGTTGCCCAAGCACCTGTTCAGCGGCAGCGGGCGGGAAGAGGCTTCGATCGTACTGGAGTTCGAGCGTGAGCGTGGACCGCGTTCGCAGGCAGCAGAGGCACAGCTTGGATTGATCCACGTAGGCGCGTGCCGATTCGAGCCGGAGCACACCCGCGCCCTCGTGCGGCGTCTCCGGCACGTCCTCCCAGCGGAAGCCGATGGCGGGGAAGTCCCGGCCAGGGACGCGCTCGCCATCCGAGGCGGGCCAGACATAGTACCGTTGCCACTCCAGCGCTTCGCGCCGCTCCTGCTGGAGCTGGAGGGCCAGCTCGCCCAGCGGCTGGGCCGCGTCGAGGCGGACGCGGAGCGGCACCCAGCGGGAGAGGGGGCCGACCACTTCCGCCAGTTCCTCGTGCTCGCGTCCGTCGCTCTGAAGGCCCAGCACGAGGTCCGTCTGGCCGGTCAGCTTCCAGAGCTCCGCGCTCCAGGTGGCGAGCAGCAGGCCCTCGAGGGAGCACCCCAGCTCGCGCGCCGCAGCGTCGAGCCGCGACAGCCGCTCGCCGTTCAGCGTCAACTCGAGCGACGCCGGGTCGAACGCCTGCGCCGCGTTCGCGGGCCTTTCAAAGGGCAGTGTCACCGCCGCGCCTGCGGTGGTCCCGTGCTTCTCCCAAAAGGTGGCCGCGGGGTGGTCTCGCTCCGTCAGCTCCTCGCGGAGCTCGTTCTGCCATTCAGAGAACGAGAGGTGAGAGGCCTGCTCTCCGTCCTGCTCCGGTTCCTGGGCTTGCCCTGCGATGTCTCGCTGAAGCTCCGAGCAGAAGCGCCGCAGGGTGGCGGCGTCGGCGCATAGCGCTGGCGCGACCAGCCCCAGCAGGTGCTGCCCGGTGTCCAACGTCATCAGGCTCACGCGCAGGACGGGGCCGGTGTCGAGCTCGAAAGCGCGCTGGCCCACCTGTTGGAAGTGGGCGAGGGCGCGTTCCTCGCGCGTGGCGGCGGGGAAGGTGCGGAAGTCCACCCGGTCCCACTCCACCTCGCCGCTCGCCATCAGCTCCTGCACGGGGGCGTCCAGTCCCGGCAGGCTCGGGAAGCGAGTTCGGAGCGGCTCATGTCGCGCGACGAGCCGCGCCACCGCGTGCTCGAGGGCACCGGGTTGGGGGGCGCCCTCGAGCCGCATCAATGCCTGGGCCCGAAGCGTCTGGTGCTTGCCGTGCAACCGCCACAGACGAAGCTGCTGAGGAGAGAGCCGATACGCTTCGATGCTCAATTGCGAACTCCCATCATCTTCCAGCCAGCACCGCTTGGGACGAGGCGCCGCTCCATTGGCGCACCAGCGCTTCCATCTGCCCCACGTAGTCCCGCTGCTGGACGCGCTTCGTCTCCGAGGAGACGGAGGCGATCTCCAGCGCAAGGAGCTGGTGGGCCAGCCGCATCAGCGCCTTGAACTGCTCCGTCTTGAGCCCCCGCCCGAGCAGGTAGGGGATGATCCAGAAGTCGAATGACCACTGCGGCAACCAGACGGAGTCCTTCATCGTGAGGAACATCCGGTCGATGTGATCCATCGCCTCCAGGCTCTCCATGGTGTCGTGCCGCCAGATGAACCCCTGGCCGGTAATCCCATACTGCTGCCGCTTCGCATCCACGGCGGTACCGGGTTCGCAGTACCAGAGCTGGGTGCGGTAGTAGTCCGGCCGGGTCTCCTGGATGAACGCGAGGGTCTCGTCGACCGTCTCTTCCGTCTCGCCGGGGAAGCCCAGGATGAATGACGCGAAGGTGAGGATGCCGTGGGCATGCAGCCGCTTCATGCCGCTCACGTACTTCTCCACCGTCGCGGCCTTGTTCATGTTGGCCAGGATTCGCGGCGAGCCGGATTCAATCCCAAGGAAGACGCCGCGGCACCCGCTCTGCGCCGCCAGGTCCACGGCCTCATCGTCCGAGTTGCTGCACCGGAAATAGGAGAACCAGTTGAAGCCGTAGCGGCGCTCGATCAGCAACCGGCACAGTTCCTTGAAGCGCTTCAGCGGCACGTTGAACGTATCGTCAATGAAGACGACGTTCTGGGTGCCCAGCTCGGCCATCGCGTCCAGTTCGCGTGCCACCGCATCCAGGCTCGCCAGGGTCAGGCTGCCGGCACGCATGGGATAGGCACAGAACGAGCAACTGTATGCACAGCTCCGGGCGGTGCGGGTCTGGAGCGTGGGGCCCAGGGGGTTCTCCGCCATGCCGCGCCAGTCGATGATGTTCTCGTCGAGGGAGTTGCTTTCCGCCTGCGGTGGGTTGATGCGATAGCGCCCAGCGCGGACGGGCCCTCCCTCGGCGGGGTAGATGAGGTTGGGGACGTCGCCCAGCTCCTGGCCCGCCTTCAGCCGGTCGAGGACCCGCGAGAGCGTGAGTTCGCCCTGGCTCTCGACGACGTAGATGTCCGCACCGAGGTCGTCGAGCACCACCGCGAGTTCATTTCCCTCGTAGCGCCGGTGATGATTGGAAACCAGCGGACCGCCGACGATGATCCGGACGTCGGGGTTGTGCTGGCGGATGAACTGCACCATCTCGATGACGGGATCATTGAGGACGTAGAAGGTGGTGGTGATGGCCACCGCGCGAGGGTTTTGAGCGAGCAGCTCGGCCAGGCGCTCCTTCTCGTGCTGGAACAGGTTGAGGTACGTCACGTCATGGCCGTGGCGGCGCAGGAAGCTGCTGAGATAGACGGCAGCGAGGCTGGGGATGCCTCCAGAGCGGAACGCTGCGTGCGGCGTCCCCGAGGGGAGGGCCCTGCGGTACACGTGGTTCAGCAGGTCCACGTAGTTGAGCCGCTTGCCTTCGAGCTCGATGAAGCTGAACTTCAGATCCCGATACGCTTCGGAGTCCTCGCCATAGCGCCTGATTCCGGCTTCGTACTCGTCGAACGGGGTCTCGTTGTACCCGATGACGATGCAATCGCGACGTGTCGCCTCCGCCATGACCGCTCCCCTGTGCTTCGGCCCGCTGCTGCCGGATCCGCCTCGCCACGGTGAGCTGGGGCTGCTTCCGGGGTGGGCCGGGAGCGCTCCCCTCTACCGCTACCTGCGAATTGCGGATTTTGCGGAATTCTCGCAGACGCTGCTACCTGATTCAACCTGCGCCGGGGGCACCCACTCCTGGAGTCCCTCCATCAACGCACAGAGTCTCTGTTCGGGGTCCCCGAGGAGACGCTCGAGCACGTACTGCATTTTCGCCAGCGCACGGGTGGCCGTGTCCTCGTCAATCCGATCGCGCTGCCAGCCGAGTTCGAGCCTCAGCGGTGGGCCCGGGACTGCCACCAGTGACAGCGGGTAGGGCCAGCGATCGATGATCCGCATGGCCTCTACCGTGAACCCCGGTGCCGTGCGTTCGAGGACGAAGCGGATGGGGTAGTTCTCGAAGCGGAGGACGCTGTCGAACAGGGGGTTGTCGTCTGGCAGCCCGGTCCAACGCCTCAACGCCGAGAGTGGAACGTGGCCGAACTGACGCTGCTCGGCCTGTTGGGCTTGCAACTGGGCCAGCCACTCGAGGACGGGAGCGCCCGGTACCAACTGGACCCGCGTAGGAAGCGTGTTGATGAGGTGCCCGACCATGTCCTCCACACCCGGGAGGTCCACGGGGCGCACGGCCGCGGTCACCCCGAAGACGACCTCCTCGGCGCGAGGGCCATTGGCCAGGACCAGTGCCCACGCACCTTGGATGAGGGTGTTCAGCGTGAGCCGGTGTGTCCTCGCCAGTTCCTGGAGCGCCGTTGTGGTGGCCGGCGCCATCTCGAGCGTTCGTTCCGCATACCGCGCATGCTCCAGAGGTCGCTGCCCGCCGGCTGGGGCGTGGGAGGCCGCCGGTGGTCCGGCCAGGCCCGCCAACTCGCGCCGCCAGTATTCCTCCGCGCGCCAGGGCTGCTGGCGCTGCACCCAGGCGACGAGTTCCCGGAAGGGGGGCCGCGGCGGCAGCTCCACGGGGACACCGCGCGAGAGGCTGCCGTACACCGTGAACACCTCTTCCAGCAGCAGGGACATGCTCCAACCGTCGAGCATGCCGTGGTGGCTGCTCCACACGAGGTGGCATGCCTGAGGCGCGAGCTGGATGAACGTGAGCCGTAGCAGCGGCGGCCGGTCTGGGCTGAAGCCGATCTCACGGTCTGCCTCGAGGAATTGCTCCAGCAGGACGCGCGCCTCACTGTCCGTTCGCTTCGTCCAGTCGAGCCGCTCGACGGGGAGCGAGGGGGCGCGGTGGACGAGCTGGTGGGGCTCCGCCGTCGCCTCCAGCGCCACCGAGCCACGGAGCGCCGGGTGCCGCTCCATCACACGCTGGCAGGCCGCGACGAAGGCGTCCGGCGAGAAGGTGCCCACCAATCGGCACGAGAGCTGGGTGAAGTAAGCCCACGCCCCGGGGTGGGCTCGCGTGTGCTCGAACATCTCGCGCTGGCCAAGCACGAGGGGATACACGTCTTCCGTGCCGGGCGCCTCCGCCAGCAGGCGCTCAAGAGACACCGGTGCCAGCCGCGCAAGCGGGAAACGGGCCGCGCGGCCCCGGTGTCCGCCCGCGCGTGAGAGCGCGACGAGCTCCCTCAGCACCTGGAGGAAGCGCTCCGCGAGTCGGGCGATCGTCGAGGCGTGGTGGCGGGCCTCGCTGTAGGCCCAGCCGATCCTCAGCCGACCGGCGTGGATGAGTCCGTTGACCTCGAGCGCGTGGGTGCGCGGCGCCAGGGGGCTGATGGTCGGGCCTGGGGACTCTTCCGCGGGCCGAAAGAGGCCGTCGCCCGCGAACACCTGATCGAATTGTCCCAGGTAATTGAACAGCACCTGCGCTTCGTCTGAGGGAGGGCCACCGGCGTCACCCTGGCGCAGGTAGCGCAGGACGCCGAAGTCGATGCCCTGGTTCGGGATGCGCTGGAGCTGGGCCTTCACGGATTCCAGCAACTCCAGGAGGCCGCCACCCGCGGGGGCTTCGAGCACCACAGGGAAGATGGAGGTGAACCACCCCACCGTGCGAGAGAGGTCAACGTCATCGAACAGCGGCTCCCGGCCGTGGCCCTCCAGGTCCACGAGCCACCTTCGGCCCCCCGTCCAATTCGCCAGCACGGAGGTGAGCGCGGTGAGCAGGACATCGTTCATCCCGCAGCGGAACGCCTCAGGCACCTCGCGGAGGAGCGCGGACGTCTCCTCCGCGCCGAGTTCCACGGTGTACGTCCGGGCGTCCGCGGCGGTGTCGCTGGCGGCCGATGCTCCGGGCAGGTCCTCCGGGAGCCTTGCCACATTGGAGCGATCCATCCGCCGCCAGTAGTCGAAGGCGGGGGTGGCGGAGGCCGCGTACTCGCGCAGCCGTCTGGACCAGTGCTGGTACGAGGTGGTCTTCGCAGGGAGGTGGATTTCGTGTCCCTGGAGGAGGGACTGGTACGCCGCCTGGAGATCCTCCAGCAGGACACGCCAGGAGAAGCCGTCCACGGCCAGGTGATGGGCGAGGAGCAGCAGGCGTCCCGCCTTCCCGTCGCCGAGGTCGAACCACACGGCCCTCAGCAATGGACCCTGTTGGAGATCCAGGCTCTCTTGCAGGCTCGCCGCGGTGGCCTCCAACTCGCGGCGCTGATGTTCCGGGGGCAAGCCGGAGAGATTGAACATGCTCACGGCTGGCGCGCGCTCCAGCTCGACACAGTGCTGGGTCCAGCCATGCCCGGTTTCTTCAAAGCGCAGCCGGAGCGCGTCGTGATGGGCCAGGAGCGCCTGGAGCGCCGGCTCGAGGAGGTCCGAGCGGAAGGACGCGTGGGTTTCCAGCAGCACGGCCTGGTTGAAGTGGTGGGGGGCGGGTTGGGGCTGCCGGAAGAACCAGCACTGGATCGGCGTGAGTGGGACGTCACCCTTGACCAGTCCCTGCTCCGCGATGATGGCCCCACCGGTACCCGCCGCCGCGGCGAGTTCCTCGAACGTCTGATGATCGAAGAGTTGCTTCGGGGTCAGGTGCAGGCCGGCCCGGTTCGCCCGGCCGATCAGCTGCACGCCCAGGATGGAGTCGCCGCCGAGGTCGAAGAAGTTGTCGCGGATGCCGACCCGTTCCAGGCGCAGGATCTCGGCACCGAGGGCGCACAGCAGGGCTTGCGTGCGGGTCCGAGGCGCGACGTACGCGTGGTGGGACTCGCGTGCGAGCGCCTCCGGCGCGGGGAGTGCCCTGCGGTCCACCTTGCCGTTCGGCGACAGGGGTAGTGCGTCCAGTGGCACCACCACCGAGGGGACCAGGTGCTCCGGGAGCTTCGCGCGAGCGAGCTGGCGCAGCACCTCGGGCGTCACGTCCGCGCCTTCGTTCGGTACTACGTAGGCCACCAGCCGCTTGCTGCCCTCGAGGTCCTCGCGCGCGACCACCACCACTTCGCGGACGCCGGGGGCCTGGCCGAGCACCCCTTCAATCTCGCCCAGCTCGATGCGATATCCTCGCACCTTGACCTGCTCGTCCCTGCGGCCGAGGAAGTCCAGCACACCATCCGGGAAGCGGCGCACCCGATCCCCAGTCCGGTACAGCCTGGCGCCAGGGATGTCGCCGAACGGATCCGGCACGAAGCGCTCCGCGGTCAGCTCCGGCCGGGCCAGGTAGCCGCGGGCCACGCCGTCCCCGCCGATATAGAGTTCCCCGGGCACTCCCACCGGTACGAGGCGCAGGTGCGCGTCGAGCACGTAGAGCCGCGTGTTCGCGATCGGCCGGCCGATCGCTACTGACCCCGTGCGGGCGTCATCCGGCCTGGCCTCGTGGACGCAGCAGCCCACCACCGTCTCGGTCGGCCCGTACTCATTGATGAGCCGTGTCCCTGGGGCATGGCTCCTCCAGGGCTCCAGCGCTTCGGCGGTCAATGCCTCCCCGCCAATGACGAGCGCTCGCGCCTGTCCGGCCAGCGCCGCCGGGTCGAGCTGCCGCGCGAGCAGCTTCAGGTGCGTCGGCGTCAGCTTGACCAGGCTGAAATCTGGCTTCGAGCGGAGTGCCTTGGCCAGCCCCTCCAGCCGGTCGTCCTCTGGGACCAGCGTCACCGTCCTTCCTGCCACCAGCGGCGCGAGCAGGCTCGTCACCGTCAGGTCGAAGGAGATGGAGGAATGCACCGGAGCCCCCGAGCCCTCCACCACGTGGTACGCGCCGGTACACCAGCTCAGGTAGTTTACCACCCCCCGGTGTTCAATCATCGCCCCCTTCGGCGTGCCGGTGGAGCCCGAGGTGTAGAGGACATACGCCAGGTTCCCGGCGGTGACGGGGACCTCCAGATTCGACGTCGCCTCGCGCGCCAGCGGCTCCTGGTCTGCGTCCAGGCACAGCAGTTGCTCTCCCTGCGAGGGGAGCCGATCGGCGATTCGTTCGAGGGTGACCAGCACCGGAACGCGGGCGTCCCGGAGCATGAAACCGAGCCGCTCGGAGGGGTAGGTGGGGTCGAGCGGGAGGTACGCACCGCCCGCCTTGAGGATGCCGAACAAGCCCACCACCAACTCCGGACCGCGCTCGAGGCACAGGCCGACCACCGTCTCGGGGCCAACGCCCATCGCCCGCAGGCGCCTGGCGAGCTGGTTCGCCCGCTCGTTCAGCTCGCGGTAGCAGAGCGTGAAGCCTTCGTGGAGGACCGCGAGGGACTCGGGCGTCCGGCGGACCTGCTCCTCGAAGAGCGTATGAACGCAGGCTGCGTGGGGGTACTCCGTCCGGGTGTCATTCCAGACGGCGAGCAGTTGCTGCTCCTCATCCGCGGACAGGAGCGGGAGCGCGGAGATGCGGCAGCCAGGGTCCGCCACCGCGCCCGCCAGGAGCCGCTGGAAGTGCGCCACCATCCGGCGGATGGTGCCTTCATCGAACAGCTCCGTGCTGTACTCCCACTTGCACTCCAGCCCCCGAGGCGTCTCCGCCACGAAGACGGTGAGGTCCAATTTCGCGGAGGCCTGTTCCACCTCCACCGGCTGAATCGTGAGCCCGGGCAGCGACAGCTCCGAGAGCGCCACGTCCTGGAGCAGGAGTTTGACTTGAAAGATGGACGCATGGCCCCGGCTCCGCTCGGGATTGAGCACCTTGACCAGCTCCTCGAAAGGCAGGTCCTGATGCGCGTACGCGTCCAGCGCCGTGGCGCGCACCTGCCCGAGCAGCTCCCGGAATGGGGGATCTCCTTCGAAGCGGGTGCGCAGCGCGAGCTGGTTGACGAAGAAGCCGATCAGCCCCTGGGTCTCGGCGCGGCTGCGATTGGCCACGTCCGTGCCCACGACGATGTCATCCTGTCCGGTGTAGCGATGAAGGAGCGCTTGGAACGCCGCCATCAGCATCATGAACAGGGTCGCGCCTTCGCGCCGGGCCGCTGCCCGGAGCGCCTCCGCCAGCTCCGTGGGAATGAGGGACGCGAGGCTGGCGCCCGCGCCACTCCACGCCGCCGGACGCGGCCGGTCCGTTGGCAACGCCAGCACCTGCGGCGCGCCCGCGAGCTGCCGCCGCCAATACGAGAGCTGGCGTTCGAGCACCTCCCCTTGGAGCCAGCTTCGTTGCCAGAGCGCGAAGTCCGCGTACTGGATGGGCAACTCCGGTAGCGCGGGCCCGGTGCCGGGGGCCGCGGTGTAGAGCGCGGCCACCTCCCGCACGAGCACGGTCTCGGACCAACCGTCCGAGACAATGTGGTGGAGGGTGAGCAGCAGCACGTGGTCGTCCGGAGCGAGCCGCAGCAGGGTGGTCCGCACGAGCGGCCCCCGGGTCAGATCGAATGGCCGCGAGGACTCTTCCCGAGCCATCCTCGAGGCCATCGCCTCTCGGCCGTCAGGCGGATGTTCCTCGAGCGACACCAACGGGACGGGATGGGGGGCTGGCGGGGTGATGTGCTGGAATGGCTGGTCCTCGGCCATCTGGAAGGTGGTGCGCAGCGACTCGTGACGCCGCACGACCTCGGAGCAGGCGCGCCGGAATGCCTCCACGTCCAGCGGGCCGCGCAATCTGAGCGGCACCGCCATGTTGTACAGGGCGCTGTCCGGCTCGAGCCGGTCGAGGAACCACAGCCGCTGCTGCGCGAACGACAGCGGAATCCGCGGGGGCCGTGGTGCGCTCGGGATGATGGCGTGGGTGGGGGTGGCCGCGTGGGCCTCTCGAAGGAAGTCGATCAGCTCCGATTTGTGGGCGCGCAAGGACGCGCGCAGCTCCTCGGTGAGCACGCCCTTGGGCGCGCTGCAACGGAGCTGCTCCTGCTCCAGCCACAGCCTTACGCCCTGCTGGCGCAGCTCCGTGACCAGCTCGAGGACTGTCACAACTCCACCTCTTCGCGCTCGACGTCCTCCGGCTCGTCCTTGGGAGGGCCCGAGGCCGCCCAGCGGAGGGCCTCGATCTTTTCTGCCAGCCGGGCCACGGTGGTCAGCTCGAACAGGGTCCGCAGCGGCAGGTCGATGCCGAAGAGTTCGCGCAGCCGGGAGTGCGCGCGGACAGCGAGCAGCGAATGGCCGCCGAGCTCGAAGAAATCATCCTCGACGCCGATCGGCTGGCGCGACAGCACCTCTTGCCAGAGCGCCACGAGCCGCTCCTCCACATCGGAGCGAGGGGGCGAGGGCGCACGCGCTTCCTGGGCAGCGGCGGCGTCCGGTATGGGCAACGCCTTGCGGTCCACCTTCCCGTTGGCGTTCAGCGGCAACGCGGGCAACACGACGAAGACAGAGGGCATCATGTAGTGCGGCAGATGTCCCTGGAGGAACTCACGGAGGAGGGTGATGCCCTCGTGGCCGTCGCGGCTGCTGCCCCCGGCAGCTCCGGGCCAGGTGCCCTCGCGCGGCACCACATAGGCCACCAGTTGTTTGCCGCGGGTGGGCAGCTCGCGCGCCACCACCACGGCTTGCCTGACCGTTGGATGCCGGGCGAGCACCGACTCCACCTCACCGGGCTCCACCCGGAAGCCGCGGATCTTCACCTGGAAGTCCGCCCGGTCGAGGAACTCGATGCTTCCGTCGGGGCGATAGCGGCAGATGTCACCCGTCTTGTAGAAGCGCGCCCCGCTGAGGGTGGAGAACGGGTCCGGTAGGAACGATGCGGCCGTGCGCGTGGGATTGTTCAGGTAGCCGCGGCCCACCCCGATGCCGCCAATGTACAGCTCCCCAGCGAGCCCGACCGGCACCGGACGCAGCCGCGAATCCAGGATGTACATCGTCAGGTTCGGCAGCGCGTAGCCCACCGGTACGCGCTCCTCGTCGTCCGGTGGTGGCTGGGACACCGTGTAGAGGTTCGTGTCGTCCGAGGTCTCCGTCGGGCCGTAGGCATTGAGCAGCGGCACGCGCGGGTACAGTTTCAGCCACCGTCTGCAAAGCGCTGGCGGGAGCACCTCGCCGGTGGGAATGAGGCAGTGGAGCGACTGCATCGGCAACCGCGCGGGGTCCATCCGCTCGAGCTGCTCAATCATCGCCGTCAGCAACGCGGGAACCACCTCGAGGACGGTGATGCCTGTCCGGTCCAACTCCGCCAGGAAGCTGGCGGGATCCCGCGTCAGCTCGGTGTCGAGAATCTGGACGCGTGCTCCCAGCAGCAGCGGGGCGAGGAACTGCCAGACGGAGATGTCGAAGCACTGTGAGGCCGTTTGAGCCATCACGTCCGCCGGCCCCAGCCGCAGGAAATCAATCATGCCGCGCATGTGGTTGATCTTCCCAGCGTGCTCCAGCATGGCGCCTTTGGGGGCGCCCGTAGAGCCGGACGTGTAGATGACATACGCCAGGTTCCGCCCGTGGCTGCGGCACGGCGGATCGTCCGCTGGCGCCTGGCGCTCCAGCAGTTCCGGGATCTCCAACGCGCGTGGCCGGGCACCGGCGGGCAGGAGCGCCAGCGCCGCGTCGAGCAGCGCGCGGCGTTCTCGGGACACCACCACCATGGGGGTCTGGCTCTGCCCGAGGATCTGCGCCAACCGCTCGGCGGGGTGGTCCGGATCCAACGGGAGGTAGGCGCCTCCCGCCTTGAGAATCCCGACGATGGAGGCGAGGAAGTCCACCCCTCGATCACCGAGCAGCGCGACGACGATGTCGGGCCCCACGCCTTCCGTGATGAGCGGATGCGCCAGCTGGTTGGCCCGGGCGTTGAGCTCGCGGTAGGTGAGCTGGGCGTCGCGGTGAGTCACCGCGATCGCGTCCGGAGTCCGTGCGGCCTGCTCCTGGATGAGCTGCGGGATGGAGCTGTTGAACGGGTAGTCCGCCCGCTGCTGGTTCCAGTCGAGCAGGACTTGCTGGCGCTCGGCGTCCGGCAGCATCGAGAGTTCGTCCAGGCGCCGCCCGGGGTGATGGGCCAGCTCCTCGAGCAGCCGCGCGTAGTGCGTCAGCAGCCGCGCGAGCGTCGCGTCGTCGAGCTGCCGGCGATCGTAGCTCGCCAGGAGGGTGAAGGCAGGACCGGGGACAACGTCGATGTGAAGGATGTAGCTGGTGAAGTCGTAGGTCTCGATGTCCGTGACGGTCGCGCCACCGCCCGGCGAGGTCTCGGCGTGGGCGAAGGGGAAGCTCTCGAAGACGAGCAGCGTTTCGAAGAGGTTCTGTCCGCGCGGCACCTCGCTCCAGCCGTGAATCTGCACGAGCGAGCTGTACTCGTACTGGCGCGCCTCGGCCTGCTCGCGCTGGAGCTGTTGGAGGTATGGCAGGACGAGGCCATCCGGATCGACCCGCGTCCGCACCGGCTGGGTGTTGATGAACATCCCCACCATGGATTGCGCGCCCGGCAGGTCGGCGGGCCGTCCGGATACCGTGGTTCCAAAAACGACGTCGGACTGGCCGCTATAGCGGCTGAGCAGCAGCGCCCAGATGCCTTGGAAGAGGGTGTTCGGCGTCAGCGCGTGCGTCCGGGCAAGGGCGCGGAGCTGCTCCGACGTCTCTTCGGAGAGAATGAGTGAGGAGCGCCCATGCCAGGAACCCTCGGCCTTCGTGGCCCGCGCCACCGGCAGGGGCGTGGGTGAGGAGAAGCCTGCCAGCCGCTCGCGCCAGAAGTGCTCCGCCTGCCCGGATGATTGCTGTTGGAGCCAGGCAATGTAGTCGCGGTAGGGACGCGTGGCGCTGCGCGCAGGGCGTTCGCCCCGGGCGAGCGCGTGGTACGCGTCGAGGCACTCCTCGAGGAGCAGCCCGAGTGACCAGCCATCCAGCAGCAGGTGATGACAGCTCCAGACGAAGGTGTGGGTCCGAGGGCCGGTGCGGATGAGGAGCAGCCGCATGAGCGGCGCCTGGTCGAGCGCGAACCCGCGCTGGCGATCCGCATCGAGGAGGGCCGCCAGCTCACGACGCTGTGCCTCGGGTGCGAGGTGGCCCCAATCCTGCCGGGTGAGCTGCACGGAGACGGCGCGGTGGACGACCTGGAGGGGCTCCTCCAACTCCTCCCAGGTGAACGAGGTGCGTAGCGCTGGGTGCTGATCGAGGACGTGCTGCCACGCTGCCTCGAAGTGCGCCGGCTCCACGTGCCCCTCCAGTGTGCACGTAATCTGGAGGAAATACTGTCCTGCCTCGGGAGCGTACAGGGTGTGGAAGAGCATCCCCTGTTGCAGGGGCGAGAGCGGGTAGATGTCTTCGATGGCGTGGTGTGACATCAGTCAGCCCGTCCGGTTCGTTGAGAGGGACACGCCGCGAGCAGGGCGGCAATGTGAGAGGTACCGTTGTTTCAATGGCAGTTCAATCCAGGGAACACGTTCCACGCCTATGTATGGGTGGAGCGTGCGCCGCGCGCCCACGCCACGCGTTCGTCGATGCGGCGGCTCAACCGGTAGAGGGCTGGACTGAAGCCCATGCGGGGCCAGGCGCGGGAGGCGGTCAGATTGGTTGCGCGCCAATCGGTGACACAGGCGCGGTATCCCATTCGCCTGGCCTCCTCCACGCCGCGCGCGAACAGCGCACGGCCAACGCCGCGGCAGCGAACGTCCTCCCGTGTGACCCCTACCGTGAAGGTGACGCTATTCGGGGGCGTCAGCACTTCGTCGGGGGACTGTTCAGCAGGGCTGAAGATGGCGAACCCGAGCAGCCGTCCGTCCTGCTCGGCGATCCAGATGCGATCGGCTTCGCCCTCAATCAACTCCGTGTAGTCCTGCGGCCAGTCTTCGGAGAACTCGGGCAGGTACGGCGCGAACACCGGTGACTCGCGCTGGTGCTCGGAGATGAGCCCCGCCATTTCCAGGAGCCGGGCCAAATCGTCCATGCCCGCGCGGCGGATCCGGAGGGGGCTGTCCAGGACGCCAGGCCGAAGGTCCACCGGGTCCAGGGAACGGAGCGCGTGGACTTGCTCATGCCCGAAGCCGGCGCCGTACCAGGCCTCGAGCGCGGGACGATCATGGGCGGGGACGAGCGCGGCGTGAACGAAGCAGCCGTCCTGGGCCCACTGCGCGGCCAGGGCCGCATACAGGTCGCGGTACACCTCGGGACTCGTTCCCGGGGCGAGCGCGTGGCCGGGCGCGAACAGCCAAGCCGAGCGCCCCCATGTGGTGTCGATCCGCAGTGTCCCGAGGGCGAAGCCGATGAGCTGCCCGTTCTGGAGCGCGGCGAAGCCGCTCGTGCGAGGCCGCTGCCGGAGCGCTTCCAGGATCCGCCGCGCTTCGGTGGCTGACTCGGGCTCACCCGGCAACAGCGGGAGCGCGGCCCGGTGGGCGCGGTGCCGCAGGGCGAGCAGCGAGGCGGCCGCTTCCAGGTGCTCGTTCACGAAGGGGACCAGGTTCATGGTCCGAGCTTGTCCCGTCTTCCTCGGACAGTCCATGTTCCCTGGAAGCCACGCCGCGGCCTCACTCCACGGGCTGCGTCAACGCCAGACGCACCAGTCGCATCGCTTGTTCGAGCAGCTTGGGGTCGTCGGATGGGAAGCGGTAGGGGAACCGGTAGCGCGCGCGCAGCGACGCCACACGCCCTGCGAGCTGCTCCGCCGGTTGCGTCTGGAGGATCGCCGCGACGAAGAGCCCGGCGAGCTCCTCCATGTCGTCGGCCATGAGTCCGTGGTACGTGGGCTCGTTCAGGCCGACCCGGAGGACCGGTTCAGGAATGCCGGGCAGCGATGGATAGGCATTGGTGCGGATGCCCGCGTCGAACAGCCGCTGGCTCGCGGTGAACGCGTCCACGCCGGATGCCCGCGTCCGGACCCAGAGCTGATGGCCGGCCGAGAAGCCGCGTTCCTTGCCGTCAAGCTCCAACCCAAGACGATCGAGCGCGGCGCCGAAGCGCCGGGTATTCAGCACCACCTGGGCGGCGTACTGCTCACCCCGGCAGTGCTTGAACTCGAGCAGCGCCAACGCCAGGCTCACCGTCGCGCCGAAGTGGTGGCTGCTCACCATGTACTGCTGGGTTGCTCGGAAGCGCTCGAAGAGCTCCCTCCGGTTGGTGGCGAAGATGGCCTTCTGCGGTCCTGGGAAGGTCTTGTGGGTGGAGCCGCCGAAGGAGTGGGCGCCCTCCGCGAGCGGATTGGGCAGCTGGCGGCCAAGCACCAGACCCATCCAATGGCTTGCGTCGATGTGGAGCAGGGCGTTCGGGGCCTCTCGCTGGACGGCCCGCGCCAGCCGTTCGACGCCCAGGGGAAACAGCGCATTGGACTGATCGATGTAGACGAGCCCCGGCTGGTGGGCGCGCAGCGTCTCGGCGAACTGTGTCTCGTCCACGGTGTGCGCGTCGGGCCCCGTGGCGTAGCAGACCTTCAATCCCAGCCGGGCGGCGACGCTCGCGGTCGCATAGTGCCCGCCCTGGGCGCGGGATAGCAGCATCACCGTGGAGCCTGGGGGGCCTCCGAACGCGGACAGCGTCAGGGTCATCAGGTTCAACCCGGACAGCGCGCGCACGTTGACGAACTCGGCGCCGGCCAGCTCGCGCAGCAGCGGTCTCGCCAGCTCGGTCTCCAGCGAGGACAGCTCTTCTACGCCCCGGAACTCCCAGGGCTCCTCTTCTGCCCCATCATTGAAAAAATAGCGGTGGTGTAGATCGAGCAGCATCGGCAGCTTGGCCAGCGCCGACATGCTGTTCTCGCTCGGCACCATGTTCAGGGTGCGCGCGGCGCGTGTCTCGTGCTGTTCGAGGCGGGTCAGGATCTCTGAGATCTGTTCCAGGTCCACGGACACTCCTTGAGAGAGGCCCGCGAGACAGGCCTCCTCTGTGCAATCCTAACGTCATGTGCCTAGCGCTGGTTCGCTGGCGGAGCCGCGAGCGGCACTTGCATGACTTTCTCATGATTGGCACAATCCTGGACTCTCACCGGAGGGTTCAGGATGAACGTCCGGATGCGCAGCCCCCACGTCGCGTGAGCACGTCCAGACGGCAGCGCGCTTCAGCCGTTCCCGGGCGGGCGCGTGGGCCGGGTGGGGAAGCGTTCGAGGCGGTGAGGAATGGCAAGGTCGACACCGCAGGTGGGTCTCCCTCTCGAGGACGCTTCATCCTTCCTGCTGCACGAGCAGGTCGCGGAGCAGGCCCGGCGCACGCCGGACGCCATCGCGATCTGGTCCGAAGAGGAGGAGGTGTCCTACGGGGAGCTGGAGGCTCGTGCCAACCGGCTCGCCCACCACCTGCGGCGGCTGGGGGTGGGACCCGAGTCCATCGTGGGACTGCACGTCCCTCGCTCCATCGACATGGTGGTCTGTGTGCTCGGCATCTGGAAGGCGGCGGGTGCCTATCTTCCGCTCGATCCGGAGTACCCCGCCGAGCGCCTGCGGCTCTTCCTGGCGGAGGCGCGCGCGGACCTGCTGGTGACCTCCGGCTCCGTGGACGTGCGATGGGAGTGGGGCGGCCATCGCGCCGTCGAGCTGCGGCGGGATGCGGCCCGGATTGCTTCCGAGCCCGATTCTCCGCCCGATAACGGACCCACCGCCGAGCACCTGGCCTACGTCATCTACACATCGGGCTCTACTGGGAGCCCGAAGGGCGTGATGGTGACGCACCAGGCGGTGGCCAACCACTTGCGCTGGCGTCAGGAGACGTACCCTCTGGGCGCGGCAGACGCGTTCCTGCAAAAGGCCTCCCTGAGCTTTGACATCTCGGTCTGGGAGATCTTCGCGCCGCTGATCGCTGGCGCGCGCCTGGTGCTCGCTCGGCCGGGCGGGCAGCGGGATGGAAGCTACCTGGCCGGCTTGATCGCGCGGCAGAACGTGTCCGTCGCGCACTTCGGCCCCACGCTGCTTCGGGTGCTGCTGGCGGCGCCGGAGCTGGAGCGCTGCCTATCGCTGCGGCACGTCTTCTGTGGTGGCGAGGTGGTCCCGGTCTCCTTGTGTGAGCGGTTGCTGGCGCGGGTGCCGGCGCGGCTTCACCACCAATATGGGCCGACCGAGGCGACCATCGATGCCTCCTGCTGGGACTGTGTCCCGGGGGAGACGCGCCCCTATGTCCCGATGGGAGCGCCGGTGGCGAAGACGCGGCTCCATGTCCTGGACGCACGCGGTTTCCTCTCCGCGCCGGGTGAGGTGGGGGAGCTCTTCATCGGGGGCGTGGGGCTGGCGCGGGGATACCTCCGGCGCCCGGACCTCACCGCGGCTGCCTTCGTCCCGGATCCGTTCAGCGAGGAGCCGGGCGCGCGGCTGTACCGCACGGGAGACCTCGTCCGACGGATGCCGGATGGGACGCTGCAGTTCCTTGGCCGCCGCGATCATCAGGTCAAGGTTCGTGGCTACCGTGTCGAGCTGGGTGAGATCGAGGCGGCCCTCGTGGGCCACCCCGGGCTCCGCGAGGCGGTGGTGGTCCATGGCGAAGGGGAGGGCGAGAGCCGACTGGTGGCTTATGTCGTCCCGGCGCGGAATGCCGCGGAGCCGCTTGGGCTCACGGCGCTTCGGGCGTTCCTGGAGCGGTCCTTGCCGGACTACATGGTTCCGGCGGTCTTCGTTCAGTTGGACGGACTTCCCCTGACCCTGACAGGCAAGGTGGACCGTGGCGCGCTGCCCGAGCCATCGGCGTCCAACCGCCTCGTGCCATCAGGCCTTCAGGAGGCGCCGCGGGATTCGCTGGAGGAAAGGCTGTCTCAGCTCTGGGGAGAGGTGCTGCGCGTCGCGCCCCCGGGACGCCACGCGCACTTTCTGGAACTGGGAGGGGACTCCATCCTCGCTGTCCGGATCTCTGCCCGTCTCCGCGAGGCGGGTTGCCGGTGCCGGCCCTCCCAGCTCTTCAGCCATCCCACCATCGCGGAGCTCGCCGGGGTGCTGCGCGCGGCGTCGCAGCAACTCCCGGAGGGAGGGCGCGCCTCCGCTGTCCCGGAGGAAGAGCGGCCCTCTTCTGCCGTGTCAGAGCCGTATCCGCTCACGCCCATGCAGGAGGGAATGCTGTTCCACACGCTGCTCGCGCCCGGTTCGCGCGTGTACCACGAGCAGTTGGAGTTCGAACTCCGCGGTCCGCTCGTTCCGGACCTCATCGAGCAAGCCTGGTGTGAGGTGGGAGCCCGTCATCCGGGGCTGCGGATGCGCTTCCAGTGGGAGGGGCTCTCCGCTCCACGCCAGTCCGAGGCGCGGGAGTTGCCGCCAATCGAGTGGTGGGACTGGCGCTCACAGGAGCCGCTCGCGTTCGAGGAACGGCGCGAGCGTTTTCTCGCCGAGGATCGGGCGCGCGGTTTTGCGCTCACAGACGCGCCGCCGGTGCGCCTGTCGGTGGTCCGGCTGGAGGAGGGGCGGTATTGGGTCGTCTGGATCCTGCACCACCTCGTCTTTGATGGCTGGAGCGCGGCGCTCGTTCTGGGCGAACTCTTCACCACGTACGCGGCGCTCCGGGCTGGGACCCGCCATGCGCTGCCCCCGGCCCGGCCGTACCGGGATTTCGTGCGATGGGTCCGCTCGCGTGACTTCTCCTCGGAGGCTCCGTTCTGGCGGGAATCGCTGGGGCCTGGCGTCTCTCCAACACCCCTGTTCGTGGACCGCCGGCCCACCAACCGCGTGCCGGAGCCGGACGCGGCGCTGCGGCTGCGGCTCGACGCCGGACGGACCGCCCGGCTCAAGGCCCTGGCGGGGCGTCACCGCATCACGCTGAACACGCTTCTGGCGGGAGCGTGGGCCGTGCTCCTGGGGCGCTACAGCGGCCAGCGCGAGGTGATGTTTGGGCTGGCGGTGTCCGGGCGTTCCATCGAACTGGACGGAGTGGAAGGCATCGCCGGGTTGCTGCTCAACACGTTGGCCGTGCGGGTGGAGGTGCCCTCCCAGGCCACCGCCGACGGCTGGCTGCGCACGCTCCAGGCTCGGCTCACCGAGCTCCTTGCTCACGAGCAGACACCGCTCGCCGAGGTCCAGCGGTGGTGCGCCGGCAAGCCCGGTGAGGCGCTCTTCGAGAGCCTGCTCGTCTTCGAGAATTACCCTGCGGAGGCGGCGTGCTGGAGCCCGCCGGGCACCGGGCTCGTTGTCGAGCGCCGCTTCGGCGCGGCGCGTGCTCCCTATGCGCTTACGATCACCGCGCGTCCGGGCGAGGCGCTCGAACTCTGGGCCTCCTACGAGCGCGCCCGGTTCAGCGATGAGGTGATCCAGCGGTTGTTGGGGCACCTGGAGCAGTCACTCTGGGCGCTGGTGGAGGGAGGCTCCAAGGCGTTGGCGTCGCTGGAGTTGCTGCCAGGGGGCGAACTGTCGGCGCTGCTGGAGCGCGGCCGAGGACCGCGAGTGGCACCCGCGGTCGAGGCCGATCTCCCCGCCCTCTTGGAAGCCCAGGCCGCGCGCACTCCGGAGACGGTCGCGGCGGTGTTCCAGGACGAGCGGGTGACGTACCGCGAGCTGGACGCGCGCGCGAACCAGCTTGCCCACATGCTGCGAAGCCATGGCGTCGGTCCAGAGGCGCGGGTGGGGCTCTGTCTCCCGCGCTCGCTGGAGCTGCTGGTCGCGGTGCTGGGGGTGCTCAAAGCGGGTGGGGCATATGTCCCGCTGGATCCAGACTACCCAGCCGAGCGGACGGCCTACATGATGGCGGACGCGGGCGTGACTGTGCTGTTGACGCATTCCGCGGTGCGCGGCCGGCTTCCCACGGGGCAGGTCCGGTCGATCCTCTTCGATGACGTTCGCGGTGAGCTGGCCGCGTTGCCCGCCACGCCTCCGCCGCGATCGGCGCTCTCCACCCGGTTGGCGTACGTCCTCTACACCTCCGGCTCCACCGGGCGTCCCAAGGGCGTGATGGTGACGCACCAGAACGTGCTCAACTTCCTCCAGTCGATGCGGCGCGAGCCGGGGCTGGGGCCCGAGGACGTGGTGCTCGCGCTGACCTCACTCTCCTTCGACATCGCGGGGCTGGAGTTCTTTCTGCCGCTGGCGGTGGGCGCCCGCGTGGTGATTGCTCCGCAGGCGTGGCAACGCGATGGGGCACTCCTGGCCGCGGGGTTGAGCCGGTGCGGCGCGAGCGTGCTGCAGGCCACCCCCGCCACCTGGCAGATGCTGTTGCAGGCCGGGCTCCCGGTGGGCCTGCGGCTGCGAGCCTTCTGCGGTGGAGAGGCCATGTCCCGGCCGCTCGCCTGCGCGCTCGGGGACGCGGCCGTGAGTGTTTGGAACCTGTATGGCCCCACCGAGACGACCATCTGGTCCGCGGTGGCGCGCCTCCAGGGCGAGGAGGCGGAACCGTCGCTCGGACACGCCATCGACAACACGGAGTTGTACGTCCTCGACGCGGTGGGGCGCCCGGTGCCGGTGGGCGTCGCCGGCGAGCTGTTCATCGGCGGTGAGGGGGTGGCTCGGGGCTACCTTGGTCAGCCGGCGCTCACGGCGGAGCGCTTCGTTCCTGATTCCTTCTCGGCCAGGCTGGGGGCGCGCCTGTACCGCACCGGTGATCTCGTCCGCTGGCGGGAGGATGGGGGGCTCGAGTTCCTTGGGCGCATGGACCATCAGGTGAAGGTGCGTGGCCACCGCATCGAGCTGGCGGAGATCGAGACGACGCTCGCCGGGCATCCGGCGGTGGCGCAGGCGGTGGTCGTTGCCCGGGTGCGCGCAGCCGAAGATGTGCGGCTGGTGGCGTACTTCATCCCGCGGACGGGCCAGGACGGGCTGGATGTGCAGGCGCTGCGCCAGTGGCTCTCGGAACGGTTGCCTGGGCCCATGATGCCCACCGCGTTCGTCTCGCTGGCCTGCTTCCCGTTGACGCCGAACGGCAAGGTCGAACGCCGCGCATTGCCAGAGCCGGAGTGGGGGGCGGCTCCACGGGGGACGGGTGCATCCGTCCCGCCGCGGAGCGCCACCGAGCGCGCCGTGGCGGGACTCTGGCGCGAGCTGCTGGGGGGGAGTTCGATTCCCGGCGTGTTCGACAGCTTCTTCACGCTGGGGGGACACTCGCTGCTGGCGGTCCGGTTCGCCATGCGGGCGCACACAACCTTCAGGGTCGAGCTGTCGCTTCAGGCGCTGCTCGAGCAGCCGACCGTCGCGGGGATGGCGGCGGTCATCGACGCGGCGTTGGAGCGCTCACCGGTTCCGAGAGGGGATGCGGAGGTGGATCCGCTGGCCGACGCCGTGCTGCCACCCGGGATCGAACCTCGTGGCGCGATGCCCGCGCGGCCGCGCCCCCCTCGGCACCTCCTGCTGACGGGCGCGACCGGCTTCGTGGGCGCCTTCCTGTTGAAGGAGCTGCTGGAGCGGCTGCCCGCGCGCATCCACTGCCTCATCCGCGCGGCTGGGCGCGAGGAGGCGGGGGCCAGGCTGGAGCGGCGGCTCCGCGCCTATGGACTCTGGGAGGAGCGCTTCCGGGAGCGGATCGAACCTGTCCCGGGAGACCTGGCGAAGCCGGGGCTGGGGCTTTCGTCCGAACAGCTCGGCGCGCTTGCCGGGCGGATCGACGCCATCTACCACTGCGGCGCGGAGGTGAGCTTCCTCTACCCGTACCGGGAGATGCGGGCGCCCAACGTGCAAGCGACGCAGGCGCTTCTGGAGCTTGCGTGCCGGGGCCGGCCGAAAGTGTTCCACCACGTGTCCACGCTGTCCGTCTTCCCGCCGCATCTTCGCCAGGGAGGGGCCCTGCTCACGGAGGACGATGCCATCGAGGGCGCGACGGGCTTCCGCACCGGTTATGCCCAGAGCAAATGGGTGGCGGAGCGGTTGGTGGCGCAGGCCCGCAGCCGGGGAATGCAGGTCGCCATCTACCGCCTGGGCAACGTGACCGGCCACAGCCAGACGGGCGCCTGGAATACCACCGACTTCGTCACCCGAACCCTGAAGAGCTTCATCCAGCTCGGAAGCATGCCGGTGTTGGATGGCACGCTGGACCTGCTCCCGGTGGATTTCGTCGCGAAGGCGATCGTGCACCTGGCGCAAGAGCCGCAATCCCTCGGGAGAACGTTCCATATGAGCCACCCGCGGCCGGTGTCGGCCGGGCTGCTGCAGGGGTGGCTGGAGACGTTGGGCTATTCGCTGCGCAGCATGTCGCAGGCCGAGTGGCTCGATGAGTTGCGGCGGGAGACGGAGCGCCGGGACCACAACGCCCTCTTCGCGCTCGCTCCGCTGATTGGAGCGCGGGAGGCGCCGGGCGGCGCGGGGCCCCTGCAACTGTTTTCATCCTGGGGGCGCGTGGACCACCGGAACACACGCGCGGGATTGGAGGGCAGCGGCATCGAATGCCCGCTGGTGGACGAGTCCCTCTTCCGCACCTACTTCAAGTACTTCGTCGAGAGCGGCTTCCTCCGCGCGCCTGGGGCCTGAGCCCCGGCCCACGCCGGACGGGGCTCTGCCGCCTAGTCGGACACCTCTGGAGGCAGCATGTCCTGGCAGCGCCGGATGCCCCGCTGGGCCTCCACGAGCTGCGGATGGTCGCGCTTCAATGCGCGATAGAGGGGGATGGCCGTCTCGCAGTTGCCGTCATTCTCCAGGGCGCGGGCGCGGGCCATGCGCTTCGAGGCGTCCTCCACCTTGCCGGCGAGTGCCGCCAGCTCGGGCTCGACGGCCTCCAATCCCAGGCTCCGTGCCTGGGCCAGCCGTTTCATCGCGCTGTCCAGCCGGCCTTCGTTGAAGTCATTGCCAATGTCGATGGCCTGTCCCGCCGCGAGCACCTTGAGTTGCCGGGTCGCGACATCGTCGGGCGCCGTCTCCACCGTCCCGGTGGTGGCGTGAGGTGACGCTCCGGCCTCTTTGGCGGGGGGCGCCGGTTGCGCCGGGGAGGCGACTGGAACCAGGGTTCCCTCCTTGACGTCGTCGCCGCTCCCGCCCCGGAGGGCCACGAGGCCCACGCCGCCCAGGAGCAGGAAGCCCGCGATGCTCAGCCCCACCACCGCGCTGGATTTCGAGCGCTTCGGCGCCGCATAGGGGGAGGCCGCGTGCGCCGTCTTGTTGAAGCCCTCTGAGCCCACCCGGAGTCCGGAGGGCGCGGCGGGCTGGGTCAGCGGAATGGGCGCGGTGCCCGTCACCGGCGCGGCCTCCGCCGGGGCGGCGCGCACCAGGGTGGCCTCGGAGCCCTCCGTGCCAAACAGGAGCGTGGCCGGTCGCGCTGGTTCGAGACCGCCGCCGGGGATGGCGGGGTTGACGCCGCTGACGGCGCGGCGGCTGGTGAGGGTGGGCAGCGCGTTGACAAGGTCCGACGCGAAGGCCTCCATGGTGGCGTAGCGCTCCTCGCGGCGCTTCGCGGTGGCCTTCTGGATGACGGCGTCGACGGCTGGCTGTTGGAGGTCCGCCGTCACCTGCGCCAGTCGTGGCATGGGCTGGTGGACCTGCTTCTGCATGATTTCGGAGACGCTGTTGCCGTCGAAGGGCTGCTGACCGGTGAGCAGCTCGAAGAGGACGATGCCCACCGCGTACACGTCCGCGCGGGCGTCCACGTCCAGGCCCATGGCCTGCTCGGGGGACATATAGCGCGGCGTGCCGGCCACCGAGCCCTGGAGGGTGAGCCGTGTCGCGCCGTCGGTGATTCGGGCGATGCCGAAGTCCAGCACCTTCACGTGCCAGCCGCGCATGCCCTGCCGGACCATGATGTTCTCCGGCTTGAGGTCGCGGTGGATGACCTGGCGCGCGTGGGCATAGGCGAGCACGTCCGCCACCTGGAGGACGATGTCCACGGCTTCGTCGAGCGCGAGCCGGCCACACGTGGCGAGCAGGCTCTTGAGGTCATCCCCCTCCACGTACTCCATGGAGATGTAGAGGCTGCCTTCCTCGTCTTGCCCGAAGTCGTGCAGCGTCACCGCGTTGGGGTGGGCCACCCGCGCGTAGCTCTTGGCCTCGTTGAGGAAGCGGCGGGCCACGTCCGGGTCCATGGACAGGCCGCTGTTGAGGAACTTCATCGCCACCTGCTGGCCGATGCCCACCTGTTCGGCCAGGTACACCGAACCCATGCCGCCCTGGCCCAGCCGCCGGAGGATGCGGAAGCGGCCCGCCACGACACGGCCGAGCATCCGGTCCACGGCCGGCGCCACCGTCAGCAGCTCGGTGCCACCACAGGCCGGACAGGCGCCGTCCCACTTCTCATGCTGGACCTCGCACCGCTGGCAGATGAAGAGCGACATGGTGTCCTTGCTGGGCCGGAGGGGAGGGGACCGCGGTCAGCGCGTGGCCGGGGCGTAGCGCTGGAAGAGGATGCGCTCCAGCTCGCGAGCTCCCGCCTCGGGAGACTTCCGCTGGGCGGAGGCCGCGCGGAGCACGTCCGTGCGCGCATCTTGCGGCAGGTCCGTCTCCAGCACCGTCAGCGCGCCGTCCAAATCTCCGGCGCGCTGGAGCGCGGCGGCGCGCCACACGCGGTACTCGGTGCGCTCGGGCGCCGCTGATGCGGCCTTCGCGAACAGGCGCTGCGCCCCGGTGGAGTCTCCACTCTGGAGCGCCGCGAGCCCTTCCAGGAAGGGCGCCTGGGCAGCGGCATTGGCGGACGGCTCCCCCGTGTCGCGAGCCAGGTCGAAGAGCGCGCCGGACTCCCGCAGGCGCGCCGTGGGGAGCGCTTCACCGGCCAGGGCCCGCTGGTGCAGGTCGTCGGTGGTGGCCTGGGAGGCCGTGCTCAGCCGCGCGGCCATGTCCCCGAGGTCCGTGCCCAGGTAGCCCTCGGACACCAGCGTGCGCAGCGTCTCGCCCGCCGCGCCGGGGCCCACCAGCCGGCCTTCCTCCAGCGCGGCGAAGAAGCCGGCCTTCAGCTCCACGTGCCGGGCCGTCATGTCGGGCGGCACCTTGTTGCGCTTCTTGCGGCGCGCGGCCTTCAGCTTGCGCTCGCACAGGGCCAGTTCGCGCTGCGCCTTGGTGCGGTCCTGGATGTCCGGCGCGCTGCGCACATAGGCGCGGTAGGCGGCGCAGGCACCGGGGACGTCCTTTGCCCCCATTCGCGCGCGGGCCAGGCCCAGGTAGGCGGGCAGCAGGGACGGGTTGGCGCGCGTGGCCTGGAGCAACACCTCCGCCGCGTCCTTGTGCTTGCGCTTGTTGTAGAGGCGGGTGCCCTCGGCCAGCAGCGCATCGCCACGGCCGACGGAGGGCCCCACCAGGGGCTCGGCCAGGGACAGGCCACACGTCAGCAGCACACAGGCCCACGTCAGGCGCCGCAGGTCAGAACGCATAGCCCAGCCCTCCGCGAATGTTGCTCGTTCCGGCAATCTTCTTCAGCAGCGTGAAGCTGTGCTGGTACGCGACGGAGGCGTACAGGCCCTCGTACACGAAGATGCGCGCGGTGGCCTGTCCGGACGCGTGCAGGTCCAGCGCGTAGAGGCCGTCCTTGAAGATGGCCGCCTCACCCGCGCTTTCCTTCACCAGCAGTCCTCGGCCCTCCAGTCCCACCTGGATGGCGAAGGACACGGGCCCGAGCACGTAGCGCAGCTGCGGCTGGAGCGCGCGCAGCGACACCGCCTGTACCCGCGTGTCCAGCGACGACACGCCGTCCGGCCCCACGCCGCCCACGCCAGGCGGTACGTCGATGCCCAACGTCCAGGTGTCGCCGGTGGAGGCGTAGGTGGCGCCCACCAGCATGACGCCGAAGAACTGCCCATAGCGGCCGTACTCGACACCCACGCCGCGCAGGTTGCGCGAGCCCGGCGCGCGCACGTCCCGGGTGCGCAGGCTCTCCAGCTCCTCCGAGGTGCTCAGCGGCTGGGACGCCAGCGACGTGCCCGTGAGGCGCTGCATCTCGAACGAGGCCTCCAGGTAGCTCTGCCGCGCCATGGTGGCTTCCTTGCGGCGGCGCATGGCCAGCTTGAAGGCCTGCATGGAGGTGGGCGTCAGCGCGTGCTCCAGCGTGTAGGTCCCGCCGGGCGCGATCTCCGCGTTCACCTCGTGGGGCTCGTAGCCGTCCAGCGTCAGCGACACCCTGCGCGTGCCGGGCTGGATGCCCTGGTCCACCGCGGTGGTTCCCACCGGCTGGCCGTCCACGCGAATCTCCGCGCCCTCCGGCTGCGCCTTCACCACCAGCCGCGCGGGCACCTTCTCCAGCGCGGCGTTCAGCTTCACCTGCTGGCGCGAGCTCATCACGCGCGTCTCTTCCTTCGGAAGGTGCGAAGCCAGCTCGAAGCGGAAGGTGTGCTCACCCGGTAGTACCTCCGTGGTGAAGGGCGTGGAGCCCACCTTCACGCCGTCGATGAAGACGGTGGCCCCTGCGGGCGTCGTCTCCGCCACCACCGTGGCATTGAGCGACAGGAACTTCACCAGCACGCCGGCCAGGGCCTTCTCGAACGCGGGGTTCGCTGTCTCCGCCTGCCCCCGGGCGCCCGTGCCGGGCCGGACGCTGACGGCGCGGAAGCGGTAGCCGGCGTCGTCCTGGCCCACCTGCACCAGCACCACGCGCTCCAGGCCCAGTGACTCCAGGTACGCCTCCAGCGGCTCCCGGCAGCGCGCCTCGCCGGACACGCAGCGCAGGTCGCCACCCTGGCCCTTCAGGTGCATGGCCAGGGCGCCCCGGCCGATGAGCTGCTCCGCCTGCACGTCCTGCGGTATCAGCGCGGCAATCCCTTCCTCGGTGCGTTGCAGCAACGCGTCCTGTCCTGGGTACAGGGCCTGGACGAGCCACAGCGTGTGCGAAGGGGTGGGTGCCTGGGTGTCCGGGGGCATTCCGGGTGTGGCGCCGGCGCTCAGCGCCAGGCTGACACTCAGGAGACAGGAGACGAACATGGCGTCCTCGGGAGAGGGGGCCGCGGCGGAACCGACCGGCGGCCCCCGTCCAAGGTGTACGCCAATGAACGCTCTCCTGCCTAGGGGGGAGGACCGAGAACGAAGGGATTTCCGGGAAGGCGCCTTCCAGGGGCTTCCTGCTCGCCTGTCCTCCGGCCGCATGCAGGGAAGCTGGGGGCTGGAGGTCGCCTGGGGTGTGGGGAATGCGCATCGTTCCCCCGGTCGCAGCACCTCCGAGGAGGCGGAATGGTTCTCCCTGGCAAGGGAATGAGCTGGAAGAAGTTCTTTCTGGCGCTGAAGGACGAGTGGACGCGCGACGAGGTGGGGGACGTCGCTGGCGCGCTCACCTTCCGGGTGATTCTGGCGCTGTTCCCATTCCTGCTGTTCCTGGTGTCGCTGGCGGGCCTCCTCATCGAGCCCGCCCAGGCCCAGGTGCTCATCCAGGAACTGGCGCGGGTGGCGCCCCGGGAAGTGACGTCCATCCTGAGCGAGCGCATCGAGTCGCTGGCGAACAGCCGGCCGGTGGGGCTGCTGACGGTGGGTGGTGTCGGTGCCGTCTGGGCGGCCTCCGCGGGCGTGGTGGCGCTGATGACGGCGCTCAACAAGGTCTACGGCGTGACGGAGTCGCGTCCCATCTGGAAGCTGCGCGGCATCGCGCTGCTGGTGACGCTGGGCGGCGCGGCGGTGGCCATCTTCGCGGCGTTCGCGGTCATCGTCACGCCCGTCATCGCTGGCAAGCTTCCCGGCGGGTTGGGCACCGTGCTCATGTGGCTGCGGCTCCCGGTCGCGGGCCTGCTGATGATGTTCCTGTGGGCGGTGCTGTACTACGTGCTGCCGGACGTGAAGCAGAAGTTCCGTTTCATCACCCCAGGCTCGGTGGTGGGCGTGCTCATCTGGGTGTTCGCGTCGTGGGGCTTCTCCCAGTATGTGGCCAACTTCGGCAAGTACGACGTCAACTACGGCGCCATCGGCGGTGTCATCGTCATGCTGCTGTGGATGTGGATCTCCGCGCAGGTCATCCTGCTGGGCGCGGAGATCAACGCCATCCTCGAGCACCGCTCCCCGGAGGGAAAGGCGCCGGGCCAGAAGGTCCCGGAGCAGGGCAAGGCGCTGACCGCCACCAAGACGGAGCTGGAGGCGGGAGGCGCGTCGCTTCCAGGCGCTCCGGGCTTCCAGCCCGTGGTGGACCCGGTGACGGGCCGGCCCCTGGATGACCCACCGTCCGCTCCACCCAGGCTGCGTGACACGCCGCTCGCGGCGGCCTTCAAGTGGACGCTGGGCATGGGCCTGGGGTTGTTCCTGCTGCGCAAGTCGGCCCCGCGGTAGACGGTCCTTCTCTCCCCAGCGAAGCCGGGGCATTCGTGCGTGACGACGGGTGGCTTTTGACTCGCGGCGCCACTCCGGTGTGAAGGGTTGTCGTCGCAGGGGGGCTTGCGGAGCGCCTACTCCCAGTGCGAGCGTGCGCGCCTTGTTGGCTGGACGACAGTGGCTTCCGTCATCCACTGACAGCCCCCCTCGGACATCCCCGCACCCTGATTGCCCCGGCGCACGGACCGCGTGCGCCCTGGAGTTCCGATGTCTCAGACCCCCTTCTGGCCACTGCGCTGTGGCGCGGTGCTGCTCACGGCTCAGCTCGTCCTTGCGTGTGGTGGCGGTGAGCCCAAGTCTCCACCTCCCACCGACCTCACGCCGCCCACGACGCGCGCCACGCCCGCGGGAGGCGACTTCACCACCTCCGTGGTGGTGACGCTGGCTTGTGACGACGGTGGCAGTGGCTGCGCGGCCACGTACTACACGCTGGATGGCTCCACGCCCGGCACGGGCTCCACGCAGTATCGCGAGCCCTTCACGCTGGGGCGCACCACCACGGTGCGCTTCTACTCCGTGGACGCGGCGGGCAACGCGGAGGCGCCGGGGACGGCGACATTCACCCTGGTGGGTTCGGCGGACACGGAGCCGCCCAGCACGGTGGCCAACCCCGCGAGCGGCGCGTTCAGCAGTCCCCGGAGCGTGGCGCTGACGTGTGACGACGGTGCGGGCAGCGGCTGCGCGGGCACGCACTACACGCTGGATGGCAGCGTTCCCACGCAGGCCTCGCCGCGCTACGCGGCGCCCCTGTCCATCGCCATGTCCACCACGCTGCGCTTCTTCTCCGTGGACCGGGTGGGCAACGTCGAGGCGGTGCGGCAGGCGCGTTACGTCGTGGACTCGGGCGTGCCCCAGGTGGCCGCGACGCCACGGGGGGGCCCGTTCACCGGGACGCGCGTGGTGACGCTGACGTGTGACGACGCTGAGGGCAGCGGCTGCGCGGCCATCCACTACACCACCAACGGCGCCATTCCCTCCCTGGACTCCTCCGTCTATGAGGAGCCCCTGGTGCTGACGGCCACCACGCGCGTGCGCTTCATCGCGGTGGATTGGGTGGGCAATGTCTCCGAGGTGGTGTCGGAGCTCTACACGCGGGAGGTCTCTTCCGAGGACCGCGTGGCCCCCACGACGACGGCGACGCCCGCTGGCGGTGTCTACTGGAGTGCCCAGTCCGTCGTCCTGAGCTGCGCGGATGACGCCGAGGGAAGTGGCTGCGCGGGTACGTACTACACGGTCGACGGCAGCGCGCCGACGACATCCAGCATCCGCTACACGGGCCCCATCACCGTGGCCTCCTCCACCACGCTGCGTTTCTTCTCCATGGACATCGCGGGCAACGTCGAACTGGCGAAGTCCGAGCAGTACACGATGGACACGGTGCCGCCGGTGACGACCGCCACGCCCGTGGGCGGTGTCTACCAGGACGCCGTCACCGTGACGCTGGTGTGCAGCGACGGTGGTTCGGGCTGCGCCGCGACGCGCTACACGCTGGATGGCTCCGCGCCGGTGTCGAGCGCGTTGCTGTACGAGCGGCCCATCACGATGACTCGGAACACGATGCTGCGCTTCGCTTCCACGGATGTGGCGGGCAACGTGGAGCAGGCGAAGCAAGAGTCCTACGTGCTGCCCGACCTGGACCGGACGGCGTCCGAGCAGATCCAGGCCGTGCGCAACGCGGCGAATGGCCCGGTGAACCTCCTCATCAACGGAGCCCGCATCACCTTCATCAAGGACGCCGTGGGCAACGCGGTGAACGACGCGGCGGGTTTCTTCCTCCAGGCGGAGCGGACCGGGCCCGCCGTCTTCGTTCCGGTGGACCCAGCGACGCTGTCCCCCGTTCCGCAGGTGGGAGACCGGGTGCGTGTCACCGTGAATGCGAAGAGCCTCGTCAACGGCCAGACGCGCGCGAGCCTCTCTGGCTTCAACGTGCTCAGCTCGGGGCACTCGGTGTCGGAGCTTCTCCAGGACGTCAGCGACGTGGACGTCACCATCGGTGGGACGCAGCCCGAGTATGAGTCCGAGTACATCTCCATCACCGGCACCATCGGCGCACCCGGGTTCTCCGCCGCGGGGCTGGGGCATCTGCAGGCGCCGCTGACGACGGTGGGCGTGCCGGCGGGCTCCTCGGCCGCGGTCGCGCTGCGCTTGCGCGTGGTGGAGCCTCTCCGTGACAGCCTGGCCTTGACGTCGGGCTGCTCGCTGACGGTGACGTCTCCGCTTTGGATGTTCATGTCCGGCACGCAGATGACGCCCACCATCCAGCCCTCCGTGTGGACGGCGAGCCAGGCCACCGTGCACTCGTGCCCGGCGCCCCGGGTCATCAACGCATGGGCCACGGGCCGCAACACGGTGATGGTGCGTTTCGGCCGCCCGCTCGACGCGGCGAGCCTGGTGGCCAATGGCAGTCAGTTCTCCATCCCGGGGCTGAGCGTCACCCAGGCTCAGTTGCAGAGCCGCACCGAGGTCGCGCTGACGACCAGCAACCAGACGCCGCGCCAGTCGTACACCGTGACGGTGGCGACCACCGTGCGTGACGCGCGCGGCGTCGCGCTGGATCCCTCGGCCACCCAGACCAGCTTCCCGGGCTACGTGCAGACGGCGCGGCTCCGCCTCTCCGAGCTGGCGCCCGCCGTTCCTCAGAACCGCGACCTGGTGGAACTCGTCGTCCTCGCGAGTGGCTCCGTCCAGGGCGCGACGCTGACGGATGGGAACACGGCGCTGGCCACGCTCCCCGATGTGCAGGTGTCGACGGGCGACATCATCGTCATCCACCTCAACCCGGACCGCGTCACGCCCGGGGTGGACGCACCCGCGTCGGAGACGACCAGCCGGACCCAATACCCGTCGAGCCAGTACACCGCGAACCATGACTCGGCCTGGGATTTCCAAGGGGGCACGATGGGTCTCTTTTCGGGCAACCGGGTCCTTCGCATCCGGGACACGTTCGGCACCACCCAGGACGCCCTGGCGGTCATCGAGACCAACGACTCCTTCTTGAACTACCCCGCGATGCTCCAGGCGCTCCAGGCAGAGGGCCAGTGGTGGCCGGCGGACTGCTCCGGTGTGCCCTGCAACTATCCGGATGCGTGGTACGTCTCGGTGGACTGGACCCCGGCCTTCGGCACGCCGGGGCTGGCCATGTCGTTGGGGCGAAACGGGCAGGGGGACACGGACTCGGCGAGTGACTGGTCGGTGAGCATGTCCTCGTTCGGCTACGTCAACCCGTTGCCGTAGCTCGCGCCAGACGGCGCAACGACAATCGCCGCCTCGTCCCGGGAGCGTATCCCCGGGCCGGGCGGCGATTCGTGTTTCCGCGTCGTGCCTGTTCCTACCGGCGGCGCGCGGCGACGTCGGAGTGCTTCTCCACGAACTCCGAGTAGGGCCCGTTGAAGTCGAGCACCTCCTGGCCTGCCTGGAGCGACCAGATGCGGGTGGCCACCTCGGAGATGAGCTCCTGGTCGTGCGTGACGACGATGACCGTGCCCTCGTACTTCTGGAGGCCTTCGGCCAGGGCGGCGATGGACTCGAGGTCCAGGTGGTTGGTGGGCTCGTCGAGCACCAGCACGTTGTCCTGCATGATCATCAGCTTGGACAGGAGCAGCCGCACCGTCTCACCACCGGAGAGGGTGTCGGTGTTCTTCATCCGCTCCTCACCGGAGAAGAGCATCCGGCCCAGCACGCCGGAGATCTCCTCGTTGGTGAGCTTGTCGTGCAGGTCACGCAGCCAGCCGAAGCAGGTGGTGCCCTTGCGCACGACGCCGTGGTGGTCCTGCGGCAGGTAGCCCACGGAGGCCTGGTGGCCCCAGCCAATCTTTCCGCCGTCCGGCTCCAACTGGCCGGCAATCATCTTCACCAGCGTGGACTTGCCCACGCCGTTGCGGCCGATGACGCAGACCTTCTCGCCCTTGCAGACCAGGGCGTTGAAGGGCTTGATGACCTCCTGGCCGTCGAAGGACTTGTGGATGCCTTCGACCATCAGCGTCTGCTTGCCGCTGACCACCTTCTGGTCGAAGCGGATGAACGGGCGCGCGATGTTGGAGCGCTTGAGGTCGTCCGACTTCAGCTTGTCGATCTGCTTGATGCGGCTCTGCACCTGCGAGGCGCGGGTGCCGGCGTGGAAGCGCGCGACGAAGTCCTGGAGCTGGGCAATCTTCTTCTTCTTCTCCTCCGTCTCGGACTCGACGCGGCTGCGCACCTGCGCCTTCTGCCGGACCATGTCGTCATACCCACCGGGGTAGTGGATGATGGTCTCGTAGTCGATGTCCGCGATGTGCGTGCAGATGGCGTTGAGGAAGTGCCGGTCGTGGCTGATGGTGATGAGCACGCCCTCGTAGTCGTGGAGGAAGCTCTCCAGCCAGCGGATGGAATCGATGTCCAGGTTGTTCGTGGGCTCGTCGAGGAGCAGGCCTTCGGGCTTGCCGAACAGCGCCTGCGCGAGCAGCACGCGGAGCTTGAGGCCGCCGGTGAGCTGCTTCATGGGCTCTTCGTGGAAGGCCTGGTCGATGCCAAGGCCCGCCAGCAGGGTGGCCGCGTCGCTCTCCGCCGAGTAGCCGTCCTCCTCGGCGATGACGCCCTCCAGGTCGCCCAGCCGGTTGCCGTCCTCCTCGGTGATGTCGGACTTGGCCAACAGCTCGTTCTTCTCGGACATGGCCGCCCACAGGGCATGGTTGCCCATGAGCACCACGTCGAGGACGCGGTTGTCCTCGTAGCGGAAGTGGTCCTGGCGCAGGATTCCCAGCTTGCGAGGCCGGACGATGTTGCCCATGTCCGCTTCCTCGTCCCCGGCGAGGATCTTCATGAACGTGGACTTCCCGGCCCCGTTCGGACCGGTCAGGCCGTAGCGGCGGCCCGGTGAGAACGTGACGTTGACGTCCTCGAAAAGCTTCTTGGGCCCGTAGGCCTTGGAGACGTTGATGACGTTGAACATGGCGGCGGCGTTGTAGCGGAAATGGTGCGGTGGGCCAAAGCGGCGAGGTGTTTCGCGTTCTGCAGGAGACCGCGAGGACTCCATGTAACCGCTGGGAAGGCGGGAGAATGCCGCCCCGGTGTCGACTTCAGGCCCCGGAAGCGGCGGCGGAGGACGTGAGATGCCGGAAGGCCGGCGGCGTTCCGCCTCGGGCGGAATGCCAGGATGCCTGTACGGCTGTCCAGGAGGGCAGGAGGCCCCGGATGGCGGGTGGGGGAGCGGGCAGGGCAGATGGATGCGGTGCCTGCCGGGCATGACGGGTATAAGCGCCGGCCCATGGCCGTTCGTTTCGAGCTCCTCACCACCGACCCCACGGGCGCCCGTGCAGGCCTCCTGCACACACGCCGGGGTTCCTTCAAAACCCCCATGTTCATGCCGGTGGCCACCCACGCGGGCTTCCGGCACCTGGCCATGGAGGAGGTGAAGGAGGCGGGCGCCAGCATCCTGCTGGCCAACACCTACCACCTG
This sequence comes from Myxococcus sp. AB056, assembly GCF_006547365.1. Lineage (NCBI taxonomy): Bacteria > Pseudomonadati > Myxococcota > Myxococcia > Myxococcales > Myxococcaceae > Myxococcus > Myxococcus sp. AB056. The sequence continues at coordinate 135,510 of NZ_VHLB01000006.1, forward strand.
ATGCTCCGGCCGGGCGCCGAGGTCTTCAAGCGCTTCGGCGGCATCCACCCCTTCATGCAATGGGATGGGGGCGTGCTCACCGATTCGGGCGGCTTCCAGATCTTCTCCCTGCCGGAGGACCGGCTCATCACGGAGAAGGGCGCCCACTTCCGCAGCTTCTACGACAACAGCCGGCAGCTCCTCAGCCCCGAGTCGAGCATCGCCATGCAGCAGGCCATCAACTCGGAAATCATGATGGTGCTGGACGTGTGCATCGACTCGCGGACCGACGAGGCTGGCACGCGCGAGGCCATGGAGCGCACCCACCGCTGGGCGGTGCGCAGCCTGGAGGCGAAGGCGGCGCGGGACACCGGGCAGGCGATGTTCGGCATCGTCCAGGGCGGCGTCTTCCCTCACCTGCGTGACGAGAGCGCGGACTTCCTGACGAAGCTGCCCTTCGACGGCTTCGCCATCGGCGGTCTGGCCGTGGGCGAGACGAAGGTGGAGCGCGAGTCCATGACGTTGCGCGCCACCGCGTCCCTGCCCGCCGACAAGCCGCGCTACCTGATGGGCGTGGGCACGCCCACGGACCTGGTGGAAGCCGTGCTGCGCGGTGTGGACATGTTCGACTGCATCATCCCCACCAAGATGGCCCAGCAGGGGTATGCGTACACGTTCAGCGGGCTCATCCGCATCTCCCGCAGCGTGTTCCGCCTCTCCGACGAGCCGCTGGACGCGGAGTGCGACTGCTACGTGTGCAAGCGCTACACGCGCGGCTACCTGCAGCACCTGATGCGGGGCAAGCACCACCTGGGCTCGCGCTTCCTGTCCGTGCACAACGTCCGGCACTACCAGAAGCTGATGGGGCGCATCCGCGAGGGCATCCTGGGGGGGACGTACGCGCAGGTGTACCGCGAGCTGAAGGCGGCCATCGCCACGCCCAAGGACTTGAAGGACGAGGCCAACGCGCGCGCGGTGACGCTGAAGGAGGTCGGGTGAGCACCGCACCCGACGCAAACCCGCGCGACGGCGACTTCGAGCTCATCACCCTGCGCAATGGCGCTCGCGCCGTGCGGCACCTGGGCCATGGCGAGGTGATGCATCCCTCCGTGGGGCCATGGCAGGAAGCGCTGCGCCTCTATGTGGAGCAGGCACGGCTGGCGGACCGGCTGCGCCAGCCCGGGCCGCCGCTGGTGATTCATGACGTGGGGCTGGGCGCCGCCACCAACGCGGTGGCCGCGCTCACCTGTGCCAGGCGTCTGGGCGAGGAGCAGCGCCGGCCGCTGGAGGTGGTCAGCTTCGAGGTGGACCTGGCGCCGCTGCGGCTGGCACTGGCGGACGCCGAGGGCTTTCCCTTCCTCCAGCCGTTTCGTGACGCGGCGGAGACGCTGATGCGCGACGGGGTGTGGGAGGCGGAGGGCCTCCGCTGGCGGCTGCTGCTGGGGGACGCGGTGCCTCACCTGGACGGCACGCTGCCCGTGGCGGACCTCGTCTACTTTGACCCGTTCTCTCCAGCGTCCAATCCGGAAATGTGGACCGAAGCGGTGCTGGCCCGCGTGCGCCGCCACTGCCGCGAGGACGGGGAGGGGACGCTGCTGCTCACGTACAGCGCGGCCACGCCTACGCGGGTGACGCTGCTGCTGGCCGGGTTCTTCGTGGGCGCGGGTGTGTCGACGGGGACGAAGGGTGAGACGACGGTGGGCGCCTCGCGGCGTGAGTCGCTGGAGGCGCCGCTCGGTGAGCGGTGGCTGGAGCGATGGAAGCGGTCGTCATCCCGGGCGCCGCACGGTGGGCAGCTCACGCCCGACATCGAGGCGCGCGTGCTGGCGCACCCGCAGTGGCGGTGACGGGTCGGCCCGCAGGGTGCCCTTCGGCACGCCACGCTGTGTGGCTCGGCACGGCGTTGGGTCGGGTTTCCGGGGCGGGTGCTGCTTCCGCCTCTGCGTGCGGGCTCCGAGTGGCGGAAGACATTCGCCGCGGTCCGGGTTAATCGACGGGCCATGCACGACGCCCTTCAGATGGAGGATTGGGGCGGCACCGGTCCGGTGCTGCACCTGGCCCACGCCAACGGCTTTCCTCCGGGGTGCTACCGCAAACTCATCGAGCACCTGAAGCCGCGCTACCGCGTCTTCACGCTTCGCACGCGGTGCCTCGTGCCGGGCTCCGACCCGCGCGAGCTGCGGACCTGGGATGACATGGCGGATGACCTGATTCACGCCCTGCGTGCGCACGGCGTGCAGGGTGCCGTGGGCGTGGGGCACAGCATGGGCGGCGTGGCGACGCTGCTGGCCTCCGCGAAGGCGCCCGCACTCTTCCGGGCCGTGGTGGCGTTGGACCCGGTGCTGTTCACGGGGGCGCGGGAATGGGCGCTCCGTGCCTTGACGCTGCTCGGGCTGCGAAGCCGCGTACCGCCCGCGAGTCTGGCGCGGCGGCGGCGTGAGTCGTGGGGCGCTCGTGAAGAGGCCGCGCGAAGCTATGGCAAGAAGCCGCTGTTCGCGCGCTTCGACCCGGAGTGCTTCCAGGACTACATCACCCACGGCCTCACCGAAGCCCCGAGCGGCGGCTTCCGGCTGACCATCCCCAAGGCCTGGGAGGCGCGTGTCTTCGAGACGTCTCCGAAGGATGTCTGGCGCGAGCTGGGCACCGTGAACGTCCCGTCTCTTGTGATTCGCGGCGGTGAGTCCGACACGCTGACGCGCGACGCGCTGGAGCGGGCCCGCCTCACCTTGAATGATCCCCAGACGGAGGAGCTTCCCGGCACGGGACACCTCTTCCCGCTGGAGCAGCCGGAGCGATGCGCCCAGCGCATCGTCACGTTCCTCGATGGCCTGGAGTCGGCCCGCGCGGCTGCCAGGGCCGCGCGTTGAACCACAGAGGCGGGTGCTGACATGTCCGGCCCCGATGGTCTCCAGGGGCGCTGACCGGACCCCTCCGGAGTGAGCTTGCGAGGTCGCTGTTCGGAAATGTCGGGACTTTTGTCGCGCCAAAACCCCCGACATTTCCGAACAGCGAGCTCCGTGTCCGCGACCTGGCCCCCCACCTGCTCAGGCCACTTCGGGGGGCGGGCACCCAGCCCTTGGGTTCAGCGCTCTTGGGGGCTGGCCCAGCGGCTTGCGCCTCCCGATGGCCCGAGACCTGACGGGGCGCAGTGAGCCTGCGCGCAAACACCCATCCGTCGAGCTCGGCGCTCCTTGGGGCTGGCCCAACGACTTGCGCCCCTCCGGCGGGCCCGGACGCGGCCGGGTACCCTGCGCGCCGAAATCCATCCGTTGGGCTCGGCGCTCCTTGGATTCGGCTCAGCGGCTTTCGCTCTCCGGATGCCCCGGGAGCTGATGGAGCAGGGGCGCTTCCAGGCTCCTCGCCCGTGCCGCCTCGCGCGCGAGGAAGGCCTGCCTCGCGCGCAGGAGGTCCTGGCCTCGCCGTGCTTCGAGGACCTCGAGATAGGGGCCGACACTCTTCCTGACGCGGCAGATTTCCGCGAAGTGTCGAACCTCATCCGAGGTGGTGAGCCCTGAGAGGAGGGCGTCGTGGAGTGCTCGCACGGCGATAGGGAATCCCAACTTGTTTCGATACTTGAACAGGTCCGCGACCGTCTTCGCGACGCCGTAGACGGTGATGGGCAATCCCCAGAGCAGGCGGTGCTCGATGCCCTCGGTCTGTGCTCGCCCCGAGAAGCGGACCACCTGGAGCGGTGGCTGGTCCCAGCGCGGTTTTCGCGCATGCGCTCCAATGGCCATCCAGACCTCTGTGGGGGATTCAGGCAGCAAGCCGTGGACCCACAGCGCGGACTTCAGGCAGAGCACGCCCCGGGGGACGCGCTTCACGGCGATGGCCGCGGCTGTCACCATCGCGCTCGAACGAGCCCAGACGCCGGGCGCGACTTCTCGCAGGGCTCCGACATTGCAACAGCAGGTTGAGCTGGCTGCGTGGAGCGCCATGTGTCTCCAGGTCTCGAGACCGTAGCAACCCCAACGACTCCGCCAATCCGGCCACGGAGGGCCGGGACTTGTAGCCAGGCCTCCGACGCATTCTGCTTCCCATTCCCCATCCCTCCCCAGCGCCTGGTGTTACCGGAGCGCATTCCGGGAACAGCGTACCGGGGAGGCCCGACAGACTTCCTGCGGCTCAGCGTGTGGCCTGCTCCTGGGAGGAGAACGTGAACTCCGCGCGGCGGTTCTTGCGGAACGCCTCTTCCGTCTGGGTGTCGGTCAGTGGCCGCTCTTCGCCGTAGGAGACGATGGAGAGCTGCTTGGGCTCCACGCCGAGGTTGCGCAGGTAGTCGCGCACCACCGCCGCGCGCCGGTGGCCCAGCGCGATGTTGTACTCCGTGGTCCCCAGCTCGCAGGTGTGGCCCGACACCGTCACTCGCGTCAGGGGCCGCTCCCGCAGGCCCGTGGCGAGCTGCGCGAGCATGTCGCGCGACTCGGGCCGCAGCGTGGCCGAGTCGAGCTCGAAGTACACCGGCTCGGCGGACAGAGGGCTCATGGCCCGGCGGGCCGCGTCCTCGTCGTCATCGGAGGTCCGGTTGGACGTTGCCGCCGTGGCGGTGGGGCTGTGCTGCCGGTCCGGCAGGTTGTCCGTGACGGAGGACGTCTTGGGCTTCGAGGCGCAACCAACCAGACTGACCGCGGCGAGGAGAGACAGGAGGGTTCGGTTCATCCCCTGTTTCATCTACAAGGCCCGTGCCGCGCCCCCGGCCCTCTGAGACATCTCAACCCTGGCCCGCTCACCGTTGCAGCGTGCCCAGGTCAGCGTTGCGGATTGCCTTCCGCGCGCTCGCGCCGGTGGATGGTGGAGACGTCGATGCCGAGCAGCTCGGCCGCCTTCGTCTTGTTCCCCCCGCACCGGGCCACGGCCCAGGCGATGTACTCCGTCTCCAACTGCCGCAGGGGAACGATGGTGCGCTGTGCCGCGGCCAGCGGGTGGTTCTCCTGGCTGGTGTCCGAAGGCAAATGGGGGCGCAGTTGCGGCAGATCCACCACCTCCGTCGAGCCGAGCACGACCAGCCGCTGCACCAGGTTCTCCAGCTCGCGCACGTTGCCTGCCCAGGGCAGGGCCCCCAGCGCTGCCAGCGTCTCCGGGGAGAACCGCTGCACGACGGAGCGCGGATTGCGCGCCTTGGCCTGCTGGAGGAAGTGCTCGATGAGCGCGGGGATGTCCTCGCGGCGCTCGCGCAGGGGCGGCAGCCGAAGCGTGACGACGTTGAGCCGGTAGAAGACGTCCGCGCGGAAGCGGCCTTCCTTGACGCGCGTCTCCAGGTCCTGGTGTGTCGCGGCCACCACCCGCACATCCACCGTGCGCGAGCCGTCCGCGCCCACGGCCCGCACCTCGCCGTCCTCCAGCACGCGGAGCAGCCGGGCCTGGAGCTCGGGGGCCATGTCGCCAATCTCGTCCAGGAACAGCGTGCCGCCGTCCGCCTCGACGAAGAGGCCACGCCGGGCCGTGGTGGCGCCGGTGAAGGCGCCTTTGACGTGGCCGAACAGCTCACTCTCCAGAAGCGCGTGTGGCAGCGCGGTGCAGTTGACGGCCACGAAGGGGCCCGCGCGCCGGGTACCCTCGAAGTGCAAAGCCCGGGCGACCAGCTCCTTGCCGCTGCCGCTCTCGCCGCGCACCAGCACCGGGGCGCCGGACCAGGCCACCCGCTCAATCAACGCGTAGAGGTCGCGCATCGCGGCGCTGCTGCCCACCAGGGCGCCCAGGCCCCCACGGTCCGCGGCCTGCTGCTTGAGCGTGCGGTGCTCGGTGCGCAGGCGGCGCTGCTCCAGCGCGCGCTCCAGTGACAGGCGCACCTCGTCCAGCCGGAAGGGCTTGGTGAAATAGTGGAACGCGCCGCGCTTCATCGCCTCCACGGCGCTCTCCACGCCGCCGAAGGCCGTCATCATCACCACGGGCAGGTCCGGGTCCAGCTTGCGCGCGGCGTCGAGCACGTCGAAGCCGTCCACGTCCTGCATGCGCAGGTCGCACAGCACCGCGTCGTAGACGCGCGCGCGCAGCTGGGCGATGGCATCCGCGCCGCCGGTGGCGATGTCGACCTTGTAGCCGTCGTCCGTCAGCGGTTCCTTCAACATCTGCCCCATCTCGACGTGGTCGTCGACGACGAGGACCCTGGCTCTAGACGACATGTCGCTCCTCTCCGGCGGGTGCCGCGGCGGGCCAGCGCACGGTGACGCGGGTGCCTCGCTCTGGCGCGCTGTCCAGTTCGATGCGGCCTCCGTGGTTGCGCACGATGTGCGCAACCATCGTCAGGCCCAGTCCGGTGCCCTGGCCGCGCTTCTTGGTGGTGAAGAAAGGGTCGAAGACCTGGTGGACATGGCGGGGGGCGATACCGCAGCCGTTGTCCTCGACGTCCACGCGCACCATGCCCCAGGCTCCCGGTGCGTCTCCGGTGTCCATGCTCGCGCTCAGCCGGACGCGTCCGCCGGCCCCGCACGCGTCACACGCGTTGAGCACCAGATTGATGAGCACCTGCTGGAACTGGTCGGGGTCGGCCGCCACCGCGGGCGCGGGCGAGGCGACCGTCACCTCCAGCTTCAGGCGCCGCCGCTCGGCCTCCATCCACAGCAACTCCCGCACGCTGTGCACCAGGGGCTCCAGCGGGACTGCCTGCGCGTCCGCGGGCTGGAGCCGGGAGAAGTCGAGCAGCTGGCGCAGCGTCCGGCTCACCCTGTCTATCTGCCCGACGATGGTGCCCAGGCCGGCCGCCTGGGGGTGGTTGCGTCCCAGCTTCTCCTGCACGTACTCGGCCCGGCCGCGGACGATGCCCAGCGGCGTGCCAATCTCATGAGCGATGCCCGCCGCCAACACGCCCACCGTGGCCAGCTTCTCCGCGCGCAGCAGTTGTCCTTCCAGTGCGCGCAGGCTGCTCAGGTCCTCGATGACGACCAGCGTGTGGACCTCCGGCGTGTTCGGCTCCAGCGGCACCGCGTGGACGTTGTACTGGCCGGGCTCTTCGAAGAGGCAGAGCGGTTCACCGTGGAGGCTGCGCACCCGGCCGTCGCTCATGGCCGCGTGAACCAGGTCCTCCAGCCGCTGGATGACGGGGGCCTGGGCCTGGGGAAAGGCCGCCGTCAGGGGCTGGCCCACGACGTCCGCCGGCATGCGGGCGCTCAGCGCGCGGTTGGCGGCGGAGATGTGCCGGGTGGAGGAGAGCGCCAGGACCCCGGTGGGGATGTTGTCGAGAATCTTCTGCGTCTTGTCGTGCAGGTGCGCCAGCCGCTGCGCATGGAGCTGGCTGTCCCGCAGGGCTTCCGCCCGGCTGCGCGCGAGCACCACGTACACACCGAAGGCGATGAGGAACCCGGAGACGAGCACCGCCGCCAGCGACAGGCGCAGCACCAGGCCGCGCTCATGGCTCCGGAGCACGCGCGTCGACGCGAGCGTCGCCACCGGCCAGGCCGCGCCATTCTTGAACCGCACCGGGCTGAAGGTGGCCACCACCTCCGAGTCGCCCAGGCCGAGGTGGGCGGCCTCCTTGCGCTCGATGATGCGCGTGCCGGACTCACCCGCGCGAAGCGCCCGCGCCAGCGCCGCGAGGCCGGGCGTCTGGTGGCCGTCGGTGTCCAGCCGCCGGTACCTGTCCGCCAGGTTCGGGTGGGTCAACGCCGTCGGCGTTCCATGGACACCCAGCACCAGCAGTTGCGTCTCCGAGTCCGACGCGAGCAGCTTCAGCGGGGCGAAGCGCGGCTCGGCGTCCACCAGCACCACGACGACGCCGCCGCTGTCCTGCGCGTCCTCCGGCAACGCGGTGGCGAAGGCGCGCAGCCAGCCCGATTGGGCCCGGGGAAGGGGCGGGGATGAGATGACGTGGCCCGGCGGATGACTGCGGGCCTGCGCCACGGTGAGGGCCAGGTCCTCCGCGGTGAACTGGTGCGTCATCGCCGCCGCGCTGCGCCGGTCCACCAGTCGGAGCCTTTCCTGTCCGTCCGTTCCGAAGACGAGGATGGCCTTGTACTGACCCACCGCCTCCAGCAGGGCGCGCATCTCGCGCCGGTGCTCCTCGGCGGTGCCCGGCTGGGCCAGCAGCTCGCCCGCGAAGCGCAGGTCCTCCTCCGCGCTCTCCAGGGCGGCGGAGACGCCGCGCACGGCCTCCAGCAACTGCGCCTGTCGCTCGCGGGCCATCTGGTCCACCAGCGCCTGCCGGTCGCGCTGCATGAAGTGCAGGACGCCCGCGATGACGCCGGAGAGCATCAGACACAGCAGCAGCACGGGGAGGACAGGCAGGCGCATGAACACGGGAGGCAGGGGCGACACCGGCGCGGGGGCTCCGGTGCTTGCCGGGCCTCCACGCCGCCTGGCAGCGCTTCGTCCCGGAGGAAAGCTCCTCCGGTAGCAACGCCCGTGCCCCCCGGCTTGTGCCTCTGCGCGGAGGCGGCGCTCCATGGCGAAGCGCCGCAATCTGCATGGCCCCCGTTGCATCCTGCCAGGGCCCGCGCGGGTGACGCGCGCTGGCGAAGGCAGGCGGTGACCGCCTCAGCGGCGGGACGCCTGCTGGGTGAGCTGCTGGGACGCCTCGCGCACCTTGCCCTGGATGCGGCGGAGGTTCTGCGGCCCCATCCGCAGCAGGTGCTTCTGCGCGGCCGTCAGCCCTTCGAGCTTCGGGTCGGCGTAGACGAACATTGCGCCCTTGGGGACCACCTCGACGTCACCGTCGATGACAGGGACGGCGAGCACCTGCTCGAAGGCGAGGTGGAGCGTGGCGTCGAAGGTGCTTCCGGGGCGAGCCGTCTCCATGTGGAGGCGCTCGGCCAGGTGACGCACCTCGCGGTAGGTGGACACCAGCACGCCCATGTCGAGCGAGCCCACCACCTTGCCGATGACGTCGTAGCGCGCGTAGCTCTGCTTTTCGATGACGAGCTTGCCGGCCTTGCGGCGTGCCTCGAAGGTGCCGGCCGGAGCGAGGAAGCTCACCGCCTCGCGGGGGCTGTCGCCATGGGCCACGTTGCCCACGACGGTGACGAAGCGGCGCAGCAGGGCCTGCTCCTTCAGCCACGTGGCGAACTCCGGCATGAGCGACGCCCGGGCGAGCCGTGTGCGCAGCAGCGCGTCCATCTCCGAGGAGGAAGGCAGCGGCGGCTCCGCGCGCGGCGCCAATCCGGGGTGGGATGGCTTGGGGATGACCGCCATGGAGGGATGCGGCAGCTCCGTCGCCGACTGGCGCAGCACCAACCACGTGCCCACGCCCGCGAACAGCATCACCAGCGCCGCCACGCCCACGCCCCAGTGCATCCGGCGCTGGGACTTCGTCACCACTTCAGGGTTGCTCATGCGTCCATCCTCCAAGGGATGCCGCATGGGATTGCAGCCGCGATGCCAGCAGAACCGCGCCGCCGTGAAGCCGCGCGGTTCCCTCTGAGACGTGGGCCGTCGTGTGGCTCCGGGGCCACGCTCGGCTGCCTTGCGAGCGTGGCGTGCTGCGCGGCATCCCGTGGCGAAGCGCCACGGGGCGCGCAGGGGGATTGCTACGCGCGAGGCCGGGACGCGCCCGAGTCGTCATCCGTGGCGGAGAGGGCGGCCTCGGCTGGGGCCTCGGACCAGCGGATGTGGAAGGTGGCCGAGGTGCCGTCGAACTCCTCGGGGATGCTGACCACCCTCCACCCGCCGCACAGCTCCACCGCGCGCGCCAGCAGGCCCGCGGAGAAGGTGGGCAGGTCCGCCAGCACGTCGTTCATCCGCAGCTCCACCGAAGTGGGGCTGCGCTCGACGATTTCGACCACACTGAAGTTGTTGCCGGCGCGAAAGCCCATGCCCGCGCGAAGCAGCATCCGCCGCGGCCCGGCCAGCCGGACGACGCCCAGCAGGGCCCGGCCGAAGAAGGTGCCGAAGTACGCGTCCATGAACCGCTCGCCCAGCGAGTAGTAGGCCGCCTCGGCGGGGACGCCGCCGTAGACGTGGCCGGCGGCGATTCGGAGGAACTCCTTCCACTGCTCCAGGGTGTAGGCCCGCTCCAACTTCTGGTCGAGCTCCAACCCCGCCCGGCGCAGGTGCTCACGGCACGCCGGAGTGAGGCGGTTCTCGAGGGCGCGCACGAAGAGCGCCTCGACGGTCTGGTTGAAAACAAGCTTCTCGGAAGGAGTCATAGAGGCGCCCCGTATACACCGGGCGGGCCGTGGGATGCTTGCCTACCGGTGAAGGTTTGTTCAGTGAAACTGTCAGCGAGTGTCAGAACGACCTGCGTCACGTACTGGCTGTCAGAGCGACATGTGGGTGACACGCGCAGGGCGCACCTCCTGGTTCCTTGACGGGGAGTGCAGTTATTCCAGTTCTATCCCATTCGCGCGAGGACCTGGGAGGGGGGCGTCCCCGGGCAGGCACGAGAAGGCCATTGCGCCCTGGCGAGCCCGGCCGCAATGACGGAGGCCATGGACACGCGCGCCCCTGGTACCTCGAAGACGGACCCGTCCTACAACGTGCTCCACCAGCAGCGGACGCGGCTGCCGCTGGACGTCCTCTTCGCGCCGCGCAGCGTGGCCGTCGTCGGGGCCACCGAGCGGCCCGGCAGTGTGGGGCGCACCGTGTTGTGGAACCTCATCAGCAACCCCTTTGGCGGCACCGTCTACCCCATCAACCCGAAGCGGCCCAACGTGCTGGGCATCAAGGCATGGCCGTCCCTGGGGGCCTTGCCGGAGCGGGTGGATCTGGCCGTCGTCGTCACGCCCGCGCAAGCGGTGCCCGGCGTCATCCAGGAGTGCGCGGAGTTGGGCATCCGGGGCGCCATCATCCTCTCCGCGGGCTTCAAGGAGATTGGGGCGGAGGGGGAGCGCCTGGAGCAGGAGATCCTCCGCATCGCGCAGGCGGCCCAGGTGCGCATCATTGGCCCCAACTGCCTGGGGGTGATGCGCCCGCCCAGCGGCTTCAACGCGACGTTCGCCGGCGCCATGGCCCGGCCGGGCAACGTGGCCTTCATCAGCCAGAGCGGCGCGCTGCTGACCTCCATCCTCGACTGGAGCCTGCGAGAGGCGGTGGGCTTCAGCGCCTTCGTGTCGGTGGGCTCGATGCTGGACGTGGGCTGGGGCGACCTCATCGACTTCCTGGCCGACGACCCGATGACGCGCTCCATCCTGCTGTACATGGAGTCCATTGGCGACGCGCGGGCCTTCCTCTCCGCGGCGCGCGAGGTGGCGCTCACCAAGCCCATCATCGTCATCAAGGCTGGCCGCACGGCGCAGGCCGCGCAGGCGGCGGCGTCTCACACGGGCTCGCTGACGGGCAGTGACGAGGTGCTCAGCGCCGCCTTCCGCCGCACCGGCGTGCTGCGCGTGGATTCCATCGCCGACCTCTTCTACATGGCGGAGACGCTGGCCCGGCAGCCGCGCCCCGCTGGCCGGCGCCTCACGGTGCTCACCAACGCGGGCGGCCCTGGAGTGCTGGCCACGGACGCGCTGGTGTCGGGGGGCGGTGAGCTGGCCACGCTCAGTGCGTCCACGCTCCAGGCCCTGGACGCCTTCCTGCCGACGCAGTGGAGCCGCGGCAACCCGGTGGACATCCTGGGAGACGCGGACCCGGAGCGCTTCGCGAAGGCGCTGGAAGTCACCGGCCAGGACGAAGGCAGTGACGGGCTGCTCGTCATCCTCACGCCGCAGGACATGACGGAGCCCACGCAGACGGCGGACCGTCTCAAGCCCTACGCGAAGCTGCATGGCAAGCCGGTGCTGGCCAGTTGGATGGGCGGCTCGGAGGTCGCGGCCGGGGAGCGCATCCTCAACGATGCGGGCATCCCCACCTTCGGCTATCCGGACACGGCGGCGCGCATCTTCAATTACATGTGGCGCTACACGTACAACCTGGCGGGCCTGTATGAGACGCCTTCGTTGGCGCAGGCGGTGAGCAGCGCCCGGGACGACGTGCGCCAGTGGGTGGAGTCAGCACGCGCGGAAGGGCGGACGCTGCTGACGGAGTACGAGTCCAAGAAGCTGCTCGCCGCGTATGGCATCCCCACCGTGGAGACGCGGCTGGCGGTGACGGAGGACGCCGCGGTGGCGGAGGCCGCGGCCCTGGGCTTCCCGGTGGTGGTGAAGCTCCACTCGCTCACGGTGACGCACAAGACCGACGTGGGTGGCGTGCGGCTGAACCTTCCGGATGCGGAGGCCGTGCGCGCCGCCTTCCGAGACATCCGGACGCGGCTGGAGGCGATGGGGCAGGGGAGCGCGTTCGACGGCGTCACCGTGCAGCCCATGGTGCGGCTGGATGGCTATGAGCTCATCGTGGGCAGCAGCGTGGACGCGCAGTTCGGTCCGGTGCTGCTCTTCGGCGCGGGCGGGACGTTGGTGGAGGTGTTCAGGGACCGCGCGCTGGGGCTGCCGCCGCTGAACACCACGCTGGCGCGGCGGATGATGGAGCAGACGCGCATCTACGAGGCGTTGAAGGGCGTCCGGGGCCGCCCGCCGGTGGACCTGAAGGCGCTGGAGCAGCTCATGGTGCGCTTCAGCCAGTTGGTGGCGGAGCAGCGCTTCGTGAAGGAGGTGGACATCAACCCGCTGCTGGCCTCGCCCGAGCGGCTGCTGGCCCTGGACGCGCGCGTGGTGCTGCACCCGGCCTCGGTGACGGAGGCGGAGCTGCCGAAGCTGGCCATCGAGCCGTACCCGAACCAGTACGTAGCGCCCTACCGGCTGCGCAGCGGCGAAGAGATTCTGCTACGGCCCATCCGCCCGGAGGACGAGCCGAAGATGGCGGAGTTCCACCGCACGCTGTCGGAGCAGACGGTGTTCCTGCGCTACGCGGGGCTGATGCAGCTGAGCACGCGCGTGGCGCACGAGCGACTGTCCCGCATCTGCTTCAACGACTACGCGCGGGAGATGGCGCTGGTGGCGGAGCGCAAGGATGGAGAGCTGCTCGGCGTGGGCCGGCTCACGCGGCTGCGGGGCACGCGCGACGCGGAGTTCGCCATCCTCATCAGTGACCCGGTGCAGCGGCAGGGGCTGGGCGCGGAGATGCTGAAGCGGCTGGTGGACATCGGCCGGGACTGGGGCATGGAGCGCATCGTCGCGGACATCCTCGCGGGCAACCGCGCCATGCAGACCATCAGCCGGAAGCTGGGCTTCTCCATCCTCCAGCACGAGGAGCTGTCGCCGGACATGGTGAAGGCCGTGAAGGTGCTCTGACGCGCGCTGGAGTCGGGCGTTCACCATGTCGTCGCCCCCTGAGACAGGGGGCATTGTCCGGACGCCGTCACGCGCGAAACGCCGTCACGCCCGGGGCTGCGACTCCCGGGCGGACGGCTGCGCGTCGTGGCTATGGCTGCTTCGCGTTGAAGAGGGTGGTCTGGATGTTCGAGGCCTCCTGGAGGTGGGCCTGGACCGTCTTCCGAATCGCCATCAGCTCATCCTTGAGCGCCGGGTTCTGAACTTGCATCGCGAGCAGAGAATCCCCCAGCAGGGCGGTACCGGCATGGGCGGCGACCTGCGCATCCATCACCGACAGGTCGAAGGCCGGGGCCTGCGTGGCGCTCACCAGGTCGATGGTCTTCTGGGCCGTCTGCTCGAGGTGCTCCGACACCGGGCTCTCCGCGGGCGCGATGCCCTGGGCCATGGCCAACTGCTCCAGGCGCTGGATGACCTCTGAGTGCATGGTGACCATGCGTGCGTTGAAGTCACGTGCTGTCGGGTCGGTGGCCTGCGCCTGGCCCACCTGGCCCAGCATCACCTCTCCCGCGTTGGCCACCAGGAGCACGCCAAGAATCTGGCCGTCCGTGAGCGTCACTGGCTGGCCCGCGGCCGCCTGCTGGGGCCCCAGTGTGGTCTCGCTGGCGCTGCTCTCTCCGCAGCCGGCGAACATCACGGCCGTCCCCACCATCGCCACACCCAACATCGCTCGTGTGATTCGCATGACTGTTGTCCCCCTCAACTGCTGTTCAGCTGAACGTTGGGCAGTTGAAAAGCACACCGCCATGGCCGGGAAGCACGAGCGAGATGTGCACGCGACAACGCTTCGGTGGACGGGGGGACAGCCCGTGGCGGCGCAGCAACTCGTAGAAGTCCGTGCGGTTGCAGCTGGCCATGCGCGCGCTCCTCGCCCGTGCCGGATTCGCCCAGCATCAGCACCGTGGCTTCCGATGGCGCAACCCGGGCGATGCGCTCGCGCACCATCGGCGATGGCGGGGCCTGCGCACCGCGCGCGAGCTGTCGGATGTCGTCCTGGCGGGCCGAGGCGGCCGGGTCATCGGGGTGGGGGCGGCGTCGAGGTACTGCTCCAGGCAGCCGGGACGTGGAGGGGCACCGGGCCGCATGCGCTGATGGCGTCGATGAACGACGTGCTGGAGGAATTCAGGCAGCAGGGGCGCAGGCCCCGGTCATCCAGACGATGCAGCCGACGCCGTAGGCCACGTCACCTGGGTTGGAACGCGCGGGATGGGTGACACGGTCCGCTCATCCCGTTTGCTGTTCGAGGCAGGCGACACGCGCTCCGGCCGTTCCTCCAGCGCGATTGCAACGCGCGTGGCGGCGTCAAAGCCCCAGCCTCCCACCGGACCGCGAACCTCCCTAGCCGCTGCCGTCGCCGGACGCGCTGCCGCCGCCACGGGCACCGTCCAGCCCCCCACTTCCCCAGGGCCGAGCCACCCGCGCTGCTGCCTCAGTTGGGCAAGCCCGTGGCTCCACCCGGGCCACTGCCTCCTTGGCCGGTGCTGCTGCCGCCCCCCGTCACGCTGTTGCCGCTCGACTGGCTGTCCCCACCGGTGGCGCTGTGGCCCCCCGTGAGGCTGCCCCCTCCTCTGAAGCCACCTCGGCCACCGCCGCTGCCACCACTGGTCCGGCTGCCGCTGTCCCGCGGGCCGCTGCCGGGGGTGAATGCGCTCGCGCCTGGAGTCTCGCTCCGGCTGCCGGTCCCTCCGTGGGCTCCCGTGCCTCCCGTGCCGGTGTCGGCGTGGCCTGGTGCCGGGCCCGGCCCTGCGCCAGCATTCCCGCCGTCATCCGTTGGAGTCGTGGCGGGTGGGGGACCGCCTTCCAGCCCCGCGACAACCGGGGCCTCGGCAACATCGGCCGCGTCCACCATGGGGGCCCGTCGCTGCTCACAGCCGCTCCAGAGGCAGGGCGCGGAAGCCAGACCTCCCAGCAGCGCCGCGCGCTTGAGGCGCGTCATCTTCTGTCTGACGGTTCTCCGCATCCCCACCCCCCTGACTTCAGTCCAGGGTCAACGGTACGGAGCGGGCCGGGGCCCGGGTATCGCGCCCCCGGACCTTGCGCCCGGAGACTCGCGGACACCCCTCCAGGGGGCCTTCCCCCGGCCCTTCCGTGCGGGAAGGGGGCGCCTGCCGTCACGCCGCGTGCCGCCGATTGCGATTTTCCCGGTAGGGGCCGGGCGCGCCGCCTATTGTCCACGGGTGATGGCCACCCCTGAAACCCAAGCTCCGCTCGCCGCACTGCTCCCCAAGAAGGGCGAACCGCCCCTGGACGCGGATGAAATCCTCAACCGCTTCGTCGGCTACGTGGCGGCCAATGGCTTGAGCCTCTATTCCGCCCAGGAAGAGGCCATCCTGGAGCTGCTGGCGGGCAAGCACCTGTTCCTCAAGACGCCCACCGGCTCCGGCAAGTCGCTGGTGGCGACGGCGCTCCACTTCAAGGCCATGGCGGAGGGGAAGGTCTCCTTCTACACCTGCCCCATCAAGGCCCTGGTGAACGAGAAGTTCTTCGCCCTCTGCGACGCCTTTGGCGCGGAGAACGTGGGCATGCTCACCGGCGACGCGAGCATCAACCGCGACGCGCCCATCATCTGCTGCACCGCCGAAATCCTCGCCAACCTGGCCCTGCGCGACGCGAGCGCCCGCGTGGACTACGTCGTCATGGACGAGTTCCACTACTACTCGGACCGCGAGCGCGGCGTGGCCTGGCAGTTGCCGCTCATCGCGCTGCCGGACACCACCTTCCTGCTGATGTCCGCCACGCTGGGCCCCACGCACGTCATCGAGGAGAGCCTGGCGAAGCTCACCGGCCGGGAAGTGGCCACCGTGCGCAGCGCCGAGCGGCCCGTGCCGCTGGACTTCGACTACCGCGAGTCGCCGCTGCACGAGACGATTGAAGACCTGATTGCTCGTGGGAAGTACCCCATCTACCTGGTGAACTTCACCCAGCGCACCGCCGCCGAGCAGGCGCAGAACCTGATGAGCGTGGACTTCTCCACCAAGGAGGAGAAGGAGGCCATCCGGCTGGCGCTCCAGGACGCGCCCTTCGACACGCCCTATGGCAAGGAGTTCCAGCGCTTCCTGCGCCACGGCATCGGCATGCACCACGCCGGCCTGCTGCCCAAGTACCGCCTGCTGGTGGAGAAGCTGGCCCAGCACGGGCACCTCAAGGTCATCAGCGGAACGGACACGCTGGGCGTGGGCGTCAACATCCCCATCCGCACAGTGCTCTTCACGCAGCTCTTCAAGTTCAACGGCGAGAAGCTGACCACGCTGAGCGTGCGCGACTTCCAGCAGATTGCCGGCCGCGCGGGCCGCAAGGGCTTCGACACCCAGGGCAGCGTGGTGGCCCAGGCGCCCGAGTACGTCATCGAGAACATCAAGCTGGCCGCCAAGGAGGCGGCGGGCAAGAAGAAGACGCCCAAGGCCAAGCCGCCGCAGAAGAACTTCGTGCAGTACGACCGGAGCACCTTCGAGCGGCTCCAGAACGGCATGCCGGAGCCGCTGGAGTCCCGCTTCGCGGTGTCGCACGGCATGATTCTCAACCTGCTCCAGAGCGACCACCAGACGGAAGGCAACGGCGGGTACAAGCGGCTGGTGACGCTGGTGCAGCGCAGCCACGACTCGGACTACCTCAAGCGCCGGCACCTCAAGGAGGCCGCGCGCGACTTCCGCACGCTGCGCGAGGCGGAAATCATCGAGGTGGAGAAGGGGCAGGGCGGCTCGGGGGCCACGGTGAAGGTGGCGGGGGAGATGCAGCACGACTTCAGCCTCAACCACACGCTGTCGCTGTACCTGCTCGACACGTTGGAGCTGCTGGACCCGACCACGGACACGTACGCGCTCGACGTGGTGTCGCTGGTGGAGGCCATCCTGGAGAACCCGGACGTGGTGCTCTACGCGCAGCTCAACCAGCTCAAGGGCGAGAAGATCAACGAGCTGAAGGCGCAGGGCGTGGAGTACGACGACCGCATGGCGGAGCTCGAGAAGCTCGAGTGGCCCAAGCCCAACCGCGACTTCATCTACGGCACCTTCAACAAGTTCGCGCAGAAGCACCCGTGGGTGGGCGAGGAGAACATCCGGCCCAAGTCCATTGTCCGGGACATGTTCGAGCGGTTCATGTCCTTCCCGGACTACATCCGTGAGTACGGCCTGCAGCGCAGCGAGGGCGTGCTGCTGCGGTACGTGAATGACACGTACAAGACGCTGGTGCAGACGGTGCCGGAGCGCTTCCGCACGGAGGAGGTGGAGGACTTCATCGACCACCTGCGCGCCACGCTCCGGCAGGTGGACTCCAGCCTGCTGGATGAGTGGGAGCGCATGCGCAACCCGGACGCCGCCGTCGAGGCGAAGCCGGTGGTGGAGCTCAAGCCGAAGGAGCTCACCGACGACCCGAAGGCCTTCGCCGCGCGCGTGCGCGAGGAGCTGCACCGGCTGCTCAAGGCGCTGGGCCAGAAGCGCTACATGGACGCGCTGGCCATGCTGGACAACGCGCTGGGCGAATGGACGGCCCCCAAGCTGGAGCAGGCCATGGCGCCGTACTTCGAGGAGCACAAGGTCGTGGTGCTCACGCCCCAGGCGCGCAAGCCCGCCAACACCTTCTTGAAGGAGTCCGGCACGCGGCTGTGGGAGACCCAGCAGCGCATCATCGACCCGGAAGGGCACGGCGACTGGATGATTGACTGCGAGATCGACCTGCGGGACAGGCGCCTGGATGAAGGCCCCATCCTGATGCTCCGCCGCATCGGCGTGTAGCCCGGCTCAGTCCTCGGAGGCCGGTGTCTCCGAGGGACGCGCCGCCGACAGCGACTCGGGCTCCGGCGGCGTCAGCTCACTCACCTCCAGCCCGCCGCCCGCGCCTGGCGTGAGCACCATCCGCCATTCGCCCGCGGCCAGCACCACGCGGTCCGTTTCACAGCGCACTTCCAGCCCCGCGTCCTCGACGGTCCACGAGCCCGCCCACACCGTCGTGAGCGACTCGCAGCCGGCGTCGTCGCACGCCTGCGTCTCCGCCACCCACACCCGGCCCTCGGGCGCGGCGGGGCAGGACACCGGCTCCGCGTAGCGAAGGACGGGGCCGTCCACCTCGCCCGGGCCCGCGTCGGGGAACATCGGCTCGGAGGGGAGCAGCTCCGCGCCACGCGCGGCCCTCGCCTCCCTCGGCACCCCGTCGAGCATCGCCGTCTCGGCCAGGGCCACCGGCGCGGCCAGCCAGCCACACAGCAACGTCACCTTCCACCCCCGCATCGTCCACATGGCGACAAGCTCCTCGGCCGCGGTGTCGTTCGCGGCCCACGAGAGGCCTGTTGTGCAAGGCCTGGACCGGGCGGGTGTGTGGCTCAGGAGCCACGGGGCCGGGTGGCTTTCGGGCGGTGGCGCGTGCTGGCGCGTTTCGAGGCCGAGTCGCTCGGGAATGACAGACGCATCGCCGTGATTCGCGGGCGCACGTCACTTTCTCGCGCGGAAATGCGGGCCAGTTCGCTGCTCAGCGGCTACCGTCGCACCATATGGCCCGACTGCGTGCCGTGGATCAGCCGCTGCGCCGGGATGTCCGCCTGCTTGGCCGGCTCCTGGGAGAAGTCCTCGTCGAACAGGAAGGGCAGGCGCTCTTCGACCTGGAAGAAGAAGTGCGCCGCCTCGCCATCCAGCGCCGCCGAGGCCCCGTGGCCGGCCGGCGCGCGGTGGCGGCCGAGCTGGCGGAGGTGCTCCAACGCCTGCCGCTGGAACGGGCCGAGCCGGTGCTGCGCGCCTTCTCCGTCTACTTCCAGTTGGTGAACCTGGCGGAGCAGCACCACCGCATCCGCCGCGCCCGCACCCACGCGGAGGTCGCGTCCGCCAGGCCCCAGCGCGGCTCGCTGGAGGCCACGCTGCAAGTGCTCAAGGAAGCGGGCATCCCCGCGGAGCGCGTGCGCGAGGCCATGCGCACCATGCGCGTGACGCTGACGCTCACCGCGCACCCCACGCAGGCCGTGCGCCGCACGCTGCTGGAGAAGCTCTACCGCATGGCGGGCCTGCTGGAGGAGCGGGACCGCTGCGAGCTGACGCCGCGCGAGTCCTCGGTGAACCTGGCGCTGCTGCGCGAGGAAATCACCCTCCTGTGGCAGACGGATGAGCTGCGCCGCGAGCGCCCCACCGTGGGTGACGAGGTGAAGAACGTCCTCTGGTACGTGGAGGAGGTGCTCGCGGACGAGCTGTCCCTGCTGCCCGAGCTGCTGGACTGGGCCTTCGAGCGTGCCTACGGCGAGCCGCTGGGGCCGGTGGACACGCCCGTGCGCATCCACTCATGGGTGGGCGGGGACATGGATGGCAACCCGCTGGTGACGCCCGACGTGTTCGCGGACACGCTGCGCGCGCACCGGGCCCGTGGACTGCGGCGGTTGCTGCTCGACCTGGAGCGGTTGGGCGGGCGGCTGTCCCAGTCGGCGCGTCACGCGAAGCCGTCCGAGGAGCTGCTGAGCTCGTTGGCGAAGGACGCGGAGGAGCTGCCCGACACCGAGCGCCGCTTCGGTCCCCGCACCCCGGGCGAGCCGCTGCGGCACAAGCTGCGCTTCATGGAGGAGCGGCTGCACCGTGCGCTCCACTACGTGACGCAGCAGCGCGCCGGGGTGAGCGTCCCCATGCCGCAGGGCGCCTACCGCACGCCGGAGTCCTTGTTGGCGGACCTGGACGTGCTGGGCCGCGCGCTGGAGGCGTCGAAGGGCACGCACGCAGGCCTTCGCGACGTGCGGCAGGTCCGGGAGCGGGTGCTCGCGCTGGGACTGTCGCTGGCGGAGCTGGAGGTGCGCGCGCCGGCCGAGGACGCGGTGAGCGCGGCGGGCTCGTTCAACGGGGGCCCGGCGCCGACGGAAGGTGGGGCGCGGCTCCTGGAAGTGCTGGCGCGGCTGAAGGAAGCCCAGTCGGAGTCGGGTGAGTCCGCGTGCCGCACGCTCATCCTCAGCATGGCCAGCACCGCCGAGGACGTGCTCGCGGCCTTCCGCTGCTTGAAGCACGCGGGCCTGTGGGACGAGAAGCGGGGCTGCGCCACGGCGAATGTGGTGCCGCTGTTCGAGCAGCTGGGCGCGCTGGACTCGGGCCCGGACGTGCTGCGCACGCTCTTCGCGGACGCGGAGTACCGCAAGCACCTGGACGTGCGCGGTGGCCAGGAAGTGATGGTGGGCTACAGCGACTCCGGCAAGGAGGTGGGGCTCCTGGCGGCCAGCGCGGCGCTGTACCGCGCGCAGGTGGCGCTCACGGAGGTGTCTCGCGAGGCGGGCGTCCCGCTGCGACTCTTCCACGGCCGCGGCGAGTCCGTGGCGCGTGGCGGTGGTCCCGCGCAGGAGGCGATTCTCGCGCTGCCGCAGGGCGCGGTGGCGGGTGGCTACAAGGCGACGGAGCAGGGCGAGGCGCTGGACCACAAGTACGCGCGCCCGGAACTGGCGCGCCGCACGGTGGAGCTCATCCTGGGCGGCGTGCTGCTGCACACGCTGGATGCGCAGCCGCGACCGGAGCCCGAGGCCGAGCGCACCTTCCGCACCGTGTTCGACACGCTGGCGGAGACGGGGCGCAAGGCGTATCGCGCCCTGGTGTGGGAGGACCCGCGGTTCCTGGAGTTCTTCACCGCCGCGACGCCGGTGGAGGAGATTGCGTCGCTGCCCATCGGCTCGCGCCCCAGCAAGCGCAGGGCGGGAGGCCTGGACACGCTGCGCGCGATTCCGTGGGTCTTCGCCTGGACGCAAAACCGAGCCATCCTCCCGGGCTGGTACGGCGTGGGCTCGGCGCTGGAGGCCTTCTCGAAGGAGGAGGGTGGGGCGGCGCAGCTCAAGCGCATGTACCAGGAGTGGCCCTTCTTCCGCGCCGTCATCGACAACGTCACCATGGTGCTGGCGAAGTCGGACATGGCCATCGCCGGGCGTTACGCGTCGCTGGCGCCGCCCGCCACCCGTTCGCTGTGGCGGCGCATCCAGCAGGAGCACCGGCGCACGCGCAGGCAGGTGAAGCGGCTGACGGGCGAGTCGAAGCTGCTCGACAACAACCCGCAGCTCCAGCGCAGCATCTCCCTGCGCAACCCCTATGTGGACCCCATGTCCTTCCTCCAGGTGGAGCTGCTCAAGCGCAAGCGCGAGGGCCAGGCGGAGGTGGATCGTCCACTGTTGCTCACGCTCAACGGCATTGCCGCCGGCATGCGCAACACCGGGTAGGCTCCGCGACGTCGGACATTCGAGGAGACGGCGATGGCCAGGGAGACGTTCAGCGTGGTGGAGGTCAACCCGGCGCACCGCTTCGCGCGGCTGCGGCCCGAATCGGGCGGGCCGCTCCTGCACGCGGGGCTGTACCCGGAGGAGGAGGCCCCGGAGCCGCAGCTCCAACTGCGTGAAGGGGACCGGGTGGAAGGCCAGCGGCGCGGGCAGTCGGTGGCGGACTGGGGCTGGGTGTCCCGCGCCGAGCCGCCCGCGGACGTGGTGGAGCGGATGGGCGAGCTGCTCGCGAAGTTGGAGAAGTACGAGCTGCGCGTGCCCGCCACGGCCTATGACCTGGCCGAGCACCACTGGCGCCAGAGCCGCGCCAACCCGCTGCACCTGGAGCTGCTCGCGCAGTTGCCCACCTTCTTCGACTGGGAGCTTTCCCACCCCTACGACGACGGCGCGCTGTTGGAGCGGCTCCAGGCCGCCATGCAGCCGTACCTGCCCGGTTTCGAGGTGACGCCCCAGCCAGGCCGCGCCGCCTTCCGCCTGGAGCTCGGTGGACAGGACGTGCCGGCACCGGAGGGGAGCCGCGAGGCCCCCGTCTCCACCTTCGAGCCGCTGCTCCTCCAGGTGAACCGCCTGCTGGAGGGGGCCGGGGCCCCGGTGCGCTGGGTGCCCACGGAGGACGACTGGATTCTGGCGCCGCCGGGGCTCGCGGAGTTGCTGGTGCTCCACGGCGTGCTCGGCTCGCGCCAGGGCTGAGCGCGGGGGCGCGGCTAGAGGCCGCTCTCTTCGCGCAGCACGCGCGCGACTTCGTCCGCCATCACCCGGTGGCCTTCGATGCTGGGGTGGATGCCGTCCACCTCCAGCCCGTCGAGGAACAGGTGCACGTTCGCGGGCTGGCGCGTCACCGCCTCCAGGTCGATGATGTCCGGGCCGGCGCCGCCGCCGCGGAGCCACGAGTTGAGCTCCAGCCGCTGGGTCTTCACCACTTCGTAGGGCGCGTAGTTCGACTTCTCCTTGGGCAGCAGGGTGCTGACCCAGGTGCGGCAGAAAGGCGCGAGCCGGCCCAGCATCGTGTTCATCCGCGCCTGGATGACGGACAGGGAGTTCTTGTCGCCCAGGTCGTTGGTGCCCAGCAGGACGATGCAGTCGGTGATGCCCTGGAGCGCCAGCACCTCGCCGTCGAGCAGCGCCAGCGCGTCGTAGAAGCCCTGGCCACTCACGCCCGCGTTCACCACGGGCACGCCCAGCGCGGCCTCCACCTTGGCGGGCCAGGCGTTGCGCGTGTCGTTCTTCGTGTCGATGTAGCCCTCGGTGATGCTGTCGCCAATGGCCACGAAGGCGCGGCCCGTGGGACCTTCCACGTCGACGGTGGCCACGCCGACGGCGCGGTCGAACAGGGTGCCGCCCAGCGCGCCCGTCACCAGCGCATGGTTCCCCGCGCGCGCGAAGCTGCCTGGGAAGGCGCTGATGGCGCTGGCCGCCAGCGCGCCACGGACCTCGAAGGTGATGGCCAGCTCGTCCCGGAACGCCACCGGGAAGTCCACCGGGTCTGACGTCTTCCGCGAGCGCGCGTCCACGGTGAAGCCCTCCGCGCCATCGAAGGAGAGCGTCACCGGCGGGGACGCCAGCGCTCCATTGGCGCCCGCCTGGGCCACGGTGGCACGCACCAGCGTCATGCTTCCGTCGCCCGAGCGGAACGTCACGCGGATGCGCCCGCCGTCACGCGCCACCGGCACGCGCATGCGGAAGGTCGTCACGCTTCCCGCGGAGTGGGACGCGCGGAGCGCTTGATGGAAGCCCGGTTGGAACGAAGTCGCCGGCGGCGCGAAGGGCGGCACGGCCTGCACTTGCCGCCCGTCGTTCAGCACCAACACGGGCGCGACTTCCAGTGACGCGTCCGGCGCGTTCTGCTCCATCGTGGAAGCGCGGCTGTCGTCCTCTGGGGGCAGGTCGCTGTCGGGTGAGTCCGTCACGCTGCCAGCACACGCCAGCAGCGCGCTGCTCGCGCACACGATGACCTTCCGCCACACAGGCTTCATTCCCATTCCCATCCCTCCCGGCTTTGCAGGATGCACACCACACCGTGCCCTGCCAGCCGGCCGTCTGGGAACCCTCCTCCTCCGAAGCCTCGTCTGCCTGGCCGCCCGCCACAGCGACCGGCCTGCTGTCTAAGGAACGCAAGCCCCCACGCCTGGGTTGCCATCCAATGCGCGGCAGCTGCCCGTAGAGCAGGCGGGCGTGCCACCGGGCTGACAGAGCGGGCGGCAGGTGAGGCCGCCTCCCGCATTCACACACGCGCTTCCCGGCGCGCATTGATTGCTGAAGTCGCACGACTGCCCCTCCGTCCGATTGCCGCTGCCCGCGCACAGCGGGCCTGACGTGGACGGGTAGCAACTGAGTGGCGCCTCGCAGTCCTCGCCAAAGGGGTTGCACACCCTGGACGGCGGGCCGCAGACCAGCGGCAGCTCGTCGGTGCCTTCCAGGCGGAGCACGGTATTGCACTCGCTCGCGTTCCCACATTGGGTCGTGGCATGGCATAGGCGCTGGCAGGTGAATCCACTCCCTGTGCCGTCAGGCGCCTCGCGGCAGAACAATCCTGGCCGGCAGGTGTCGTAGGCCAGGCCCCCGTCACCAGGCGCCAGCGTGCAGGGCGCGCCTTCGTCCGCGGTGCCCGGGGCTACGCAGCGCCGCTGGGTGACGCCATTCTCCATCGCATACGTGCAGCGCTCGTCTTGGGCGCAGTCCTGGGCCACCACGTCGCACTCCGCTTCGAAGCAGCGGCTGCCGGTGCCGCCGTCCGCCAGGTCCGCGAAGTAGCAGTCCTGGCCGTCGACACAGCCTTCCTGCCGCGCCACGTTGCAGGCGAAGTCCCGCGCGCCGCCGTCCGCGTCCGTCCCGCCACCGTCCCCGGTGGGCGTTCCGCCTCCATCGGTGCCCGCGTCCTCCTGGCCGCCGGGGCCCGGCCCGTTGCCGCCATTGCAGGCCGCGGTCCAGAGGGCCAAAGCCAGGGTTCCAGTCAACACATAGAGGCGGTCCACACGCATTCCAGAGCTCTCCCGGGGAAGTCTCCGAGGACATAGGCACCCGAATTCGATAGAGGGGGCCTCTTGAATCAGGCGTGGAAAGCAGCGGACACTTGGCTGACGCCCAGGGCCTGGAGGTTGGCTTGGCGCGTCGCCCTGTGGAACTGTGGGTGTGGGAAGCAGCGTGGTGTTCGCCAGGAGCGTCGAACGTGGGGGCTATTGGGTGCGTATGACAACCAAGGCGGCGGATGACATGGAGAACGGGGATCCAGCCGCATACGCGAACCGGCGGGCGGATGAGCGTGTGGCGGCGCGGTTCGAGGTTCGCTTCAACCAGACGCAGGACGCGGCGCGGGCGCTGCGTGCGTACTCCATCAACATCTCCGCGGGCGGCCTGTGCCTGCTGACGCGGAAGTCCTACGACGTGGGCGCCCACGTCCGGTTGTCCATGGCCATTGAAGGCGAGGAGTTCCACCTCACCGGCGTCATCGCCTGGGTGCGCGACGAGGCCGAGGCCATTGGCGTGCGCTTCACGGACATGAGCGACGAGGACCGGGCCCGGCTTCAGCGCGTGGTGGACAGCTTCAAGCGTTAGCGGACAGGGGCACCGCGAATGAGGGTGCCCGCCGCCTCGCCGCGGTCAGCGCTGGGATTCCGTATCGACGTGGCGGAACACGCCCGAGTCGATTTCGGTGAAGCCACACGCCGTGTAGAAGTTGCGCGTCTCCGGCGTCGTCGTCATGGGTGAGACGAGCTGGAGCTGCTTCGCGCTCAGCACCTTGCAGCGCTCCAGAATCTGCCGGATGAGCGCGCGGCCCACGCCGCGACGACGCCAGGTCTCCGTCACCACCAATTCGTCGATGGTGCCCACGCGTCCGCGCAGCCGGAGCTGGGGACGGTGGGAGAAGGACACCATGCCCACGGGCCGGTCCTGCGGGTCGCCTGCCACGAAGATTTCAATCTCCGGATGGCTGACGACCCAGTGGACCGTCTGCTGGTCCGTCCCCTGGGGGTAGCCCAGCTCCTTGAGGAGCGACGCCATGGCTTCGGCGTCACCCCGGCGGGCGCGGCGGATACGGAAGGCCGGCGCATCAGCGCCAGCGACGGGAGTGGCTGTCCGGAAGATTGGCTGTGACAAAGCCTTTGGAGTCTAACGAATGGGCCGCCATCCCTCCAAAGAGGAATGGCGGCCCGGGGTGCTTCCCTCGTGAGACAAGGGGCTCACGAGCAGGCAATTGTGGGTGTCGCTCTTACGGCTGCTCGCTCGCGAGCGACCGGATGGCGGTGGTGATGTCACCCAGCTGCGGCACCGACGCCATCTCCAGCGCGTCCGCCAGGCCGATGCCCGGCAGGAACTTGCCGGCCAGCAGCCGCGGCGGGGCCAGCAGCGAGTAGAACAGCTCCTCCACCGTGCGGCGCACCAGGTGCTCGCCGAAGTTCGTCACCTCGGTGTCCTCGTTGACGAAGAGGACGCGGCCCGTCTTCTGGACGGAGGCCTTGATGAGCTCCCAGTCGTACGGCCACAGCGAGCGCAGGTCGATGACCTCCGCGCTGATGCCGTCCGCGGCCAGCGTCTCCGCGGCCTTCGTGCACAGGGGCAGGGTGCGGCCGTAGCTCACCACGGTGAGCTGCGTGCCCTCGCGCACAATCTTGCCCTTGCCGAAGGGCACCGCGTACGCCTCCAGGCCCGTAGGCCACTGCGGCTTCCACTGGGAGCGGTCTCCCAGCGGCGCGTCGATGAGCTTCGACAGCGCGCGGTCATCCTCCGGCTCGCCCGGAATGCGCTCCTCGCCCTTCACGCGCAGGAGCGCCTTGGGCTCCAGGAACATGACGGGGTTCTTCTCCTGGCACGCGGTGATGAGCAGCCCGTACGCGTCCAGCGGCGTGGAGGGCATGACCACCTTCCACCCGGCGATGTGGGTCATCGTCGCGTCGAACGAGTGCGAGTGGTAGATGGACCCGCGGATGCCGCTGCCCACCGGCGTGCGCACCACCATGGGCAGGTTCCAGTCACCCAAGGTGGACCAGCTGGTGTTGCCCGCCAGCTTCAGCAGGTCGATGGTGTTGTAGACGTAGTCGCAGAACTGGATCTCCGCCACCGGCCGTCCGCCGGCCATGGCGATGCCCATGGCCGCGCCGATGATGCCGCGCTCGTCCAGGGGAGAGTTCCACGTCGTCTTCAGACCCTGCGTGCAGGTGAAGACGCCGCCCAGGGGGGCGCCCACGTCCTCGCCGAAGATGTCGGTGACGCCCAGGTGCTCCTCGGCGTAGTGCAGGGCCATGCGGATGGCCTGTGCCATGTTCGCCATGGGTTACTTGTCCTCCGCGTAGATGTGCTTCCAGATGGATTCGGGGTCGGGCTGTGGCTCGTCGCGCACCTGTCGGGCGGCGGCGGCCATCTCCTCGGTGTACCTGTTGCGCAGCGCGTCCATCTGCTCTCGCGTCAGGACGCCGTCCTTCTCCAGCTTCGCCTCGAAGTCCGTGAGGCAGTCGACCTCGTTGCTCACGTAGTTGGCACCGGAGGCGGACGAGTGGCCGTACAGGCGCGACACGTTGGCCTCCAGGAGGAAGGGCTTTCGCTCCGTGCGCACGTAGGCCATGGCCTCGCGCAGCTCGGTGTAGGCCTCCACGGCGTCGTTGCCGTTGATGGTCTTGCTGCGGATGCCGAAGGCCTTGCCACGGTCGCTGATGCGCTGCTCGCCGTGCTGGCCCTCCGCCGCCGTGGAGATGCCCCACTTGTTGTTGGTGACGATGATGAGGATGGGCAGCGGGTTGACGGGGCGGCTGCTCCACACCAGGCACGAGGCGAAATCGCCCTCGGCCGTGCCGGCGTCGCCACCAGTGACGATGGTGATGCCGTCACCGCCGTGGCGCTTCTGCACCATGGCCGTGCCCGGGGCGATGGCGTACTGGACCTCGATGGGCGAGGACACCGGCGCCACGTTGTACTTCCGGGCGGAGTAGTGGCCCGCGAAGTTGCGGCCGCCCGAATACGGGTCCGTGGCCGTGTTCTTCATCTGCCGCAGGGAGCCGATGGGCTCCTCACCCAGCGCGAGCAGGGTGCCGGACTGCCGATAGTGCGCATGCAGATAGTCGAAGTCGGGGCCCTGGCCCTTCTTCATGAGCAGGCCCAGGGAGACGTTGAACGCCTCCTCGCCGGGGCCGCCAATCCAGAAGTATCCGTGGCCCTGCTTGTACATCTGGATGAGGCGCTCCTCGAGGACGCGCGTCTTCACCATGAGGTCATGGATGCGGACCAGCAGCTCCCGCTCGAGCGGCGCGGACGCTTCTGAGGATTCTTTGATGAGTCGGGGACGAGACACGCGCGACCTTCCTCTGGCTGGAGGGGACGCCCCTATAACCCGGATACGTGCTTCCCGCTCAAGGCAGTTGATGGGCCGCCTGTCGGGACGTCAGGCGGAGAGCACCTTCTGGCGCGGCGCGGCAATCAGCGGGGCTCATCCGTGGCAGGAGTCCGCCCGTGCCGCAGCGCGGTAATTCGCTCGGTGAGTGTGGCCTCGCTGGCCGTCCCGGCGTGCTCGGAGATGAGGGCCAGCGTGTCCTCGGACAGCTGCCGGGCGTGCGAGCTGTCCAGCAGCGAGGCCAGCTCCTGGAGCCGCCCGGTGTGCAGCAGCGCCAGCACCAGGGCATGGCCGGTGCGCGGCAGGGGCGCCTGCGTGAAGGCGGATTGGAGCGAGCCCACGGCCAGCTCCGGCAGCCCGTTGTCCAGGAGCATCTCGCCCACCAGGGCCGGGTCGTGAGGGCCCTCCAGGTCATCATCCGCGTCGGCCGCGCCTGGGGAGCGGGGCGTTCCGCGCAGCTCGTCCATCAGCTGCTCGATGGAGATGGCGCCCGCCGGTGCCGCCTGGGGCTTTCGGACCGCGCGGGGGAGGGTGAACCGACGCTCGGCGGGGCGCCGCTTCGGGGTGCGGCGGAGCTGCTCGAGGTTCATCACCCCCAGCACCATCGCCAGCATCCCCATCCACAGCTGCTTCGACCAGATGGCCAGCCCCAGCACCACCACCGCCGTGGCGATGCCCACGCCGAGCACCGCCCGTTCGTGGCGGTAGCCGCTGCGGGCGCGCACCAGGTCCGCCAGCAGATGTCCACCGTCCAGCGGCTGCATGGGCAGCAGGTTGAAGAGTCCCCAGCCGATGTTGACCCACAGGAACTGCCGCACGCCCTGGTCCGCCAGTCCGCCCGGCTCGCCCAGGGGAACGAGCTGCGACAGGCCCCAGATGAGTCCTCCCGCCAGGAAGCCGATGCCCGGCCCGGCGAAGCTCACGAAGGCCGACTGGTGGTGCGTGAGGTGCGCGGCGTCGTGGGTCTGGGTGGTGCCGCCCATGCCGTGCAGCTCGATTTGAGCGGGACAGCCGTAGCGGCGGAAGGCCAGCGCATGCCCCAGTTCATGGAGCAGCACCGACACGAAGACGATGCCCACCCACAAGGCGAGGCGCGCGGGCTCGGAGATGAGCGTCCAGCCCGTCATCAATGAGACGACGAAGAAGAGCGGATGGAGCCGGACGGGAAAGCCGGCCACGTGGAAGTGGGGCCGCATGGACACCCGACTGTAACGGGCACATCCGCACCGCGCCCGGCGAAGGGGGAGAGGCGCGGCGGACCCCGGGTGAATGACGCAGGGCTTCAAGCGGGCCATGACACTGGCATGACATGGCTTCAGTGACATGCCGGCCGGGGCGTCTTCCCCGGCGCGGCGTGGATGTGGGGACAGGGCCTCGCGAAGCACGAGAAGTGAGATAGAGTCTCGAAACACCCCTGTTTCCCC